>JBKJNS010000318.1:0-2575 GCA_046593455.1 Chitinophagales bacterium
TTTTAAACCTTCGTAATAAGCTTGCAAAAAACTTTCCTGATTAGTTAGCAAAAAGCCACGGAAACCACTTTGCATTTCGATCATCTCCCTGTGGAGAATATTAGAATTTTTAATTACAATTTCCGAGTTGCTTAAATATACAGTATTAGTTTGAACCTCCTCCGATAATTTCTTATAAAAAAAGAAAACAATAATGAAGATCAAAATGAGAATTAAAAAGCCAAGTAATAAACGAAATCTTATAGTCATAAATTATATTAGAAGTAGTATTGTAATTCATGTGATTTTAAAGCCACTATTGAAAAAATTAGAAATTACTTTTTTATGTACCCAATTAATCTTTTTCTCAACAAAGTTCATTTTCCCCTTTAAGTTACAAAAAAAACTAATAACTGTTTTCATTTAGGTTGAACAAGTAATTACATTACAGGTTCTATCCCAAATCTTTTAGCAATTTCCTTAACAAAAAACCCAACGTCATACTGATCTACTGCGCCTAAAACTGAACCGCAACTTGCACATTGAATAAAAGCCACTTTTATTTCTGAATTAACAGGTTTTACTTCTGCTATTTCAAAAGTATCACCTTCACATTTTGGACATTTCGATTTTGCCATAGTATTAGTTTTATTTCGATTAACTTACTTCTCTATAATTACTTGAACTTGTTTTTTATTTAAACGTAGTTTTATCCAATTCTCAATTTTCTTTGTTTCTGAATTACTAATGCTTTTGATCGGTTTAATAACAACCAGTAGAATCGAATCAGGTTTATTGTTTTTATCAAATTGCTGGCAATCGGAAAATGAAATCTTATCTTGCTCGCCAAAAATTGCTTTGAACTCTTCAATAACTTGGCGCTGATTTTTAGCATTACTTGTTTTTGAGTTAGATTGTCTTTTCAGTTTTTCAAGTTCAATAGTCTTAGCTTTTAATTCTTCTTGCTGATTTTTGAAAAGATCTTCAACAATACTTGACTTAATTTCATTCACATCAATATCAGCTTTATCGTGGTATGCATTCAGTATTTCTATTTGAAAGCTTTCTAATCCATACTTAACTCGCTCGTCAAGTAGAATTTTAATTATTGAATCATTTACCTTATCTCCAAGAACAAATAGTTTTGCGCTTTTTTCTATTGCATCCACTTGTTTGTTAATTACCAGGATATTTTTAGCTTTCAGTTCAATGTTGATGTAATTTTGCAGTCTTTGTTTAAAAAACTCCTCACCTACAAATTTATACGCCATAAAAATACTTGGAACAATTGTCAAAAGCGCAATATAACCAACCCATTTTTGAACCCTTCGTTTTAGATTTTGATCTTCATAAGTTATCGCATGAAATTTAAGAAATCGCACCATTAAGAACGTGGCTATACTTATAAAAACGCTATTTATAATAAACAAATAAAACGCTCCAATAAAATAGCTCCATTGCCCGGTGCCAATTCCGAAACCCGCCGTACATAACGGCGGCATTAATGCAGTTGCTATGGCAACACCGGGGATTACATTACTGAATTTTTTTCTTGAAAAAGCAACAATTCCAGCCAAACCTCCAAAGAAAGCAATTAATACATCCCAAATAGTTGGTGTAGTTCTTGCCAGTAATTCAGATTGAGCTGTACTTATGGGGGATATAAAAAAGTATAATGAAGATGTAACTAAAGCAATTAAAGTAGCTAATGCCAAATTTTTAAATGCATCTTTAATTAATGGGATATCTAAAATACCGGCTCCAAGCCCTATACCCATAATCGGTCCCATCAAGGGAGATATTAGCATTGCTCCTATAATTACTGCTGTTGAGTTTACATTAAGCCCAACGGATGCAATAATTATAGCGAATATCAAGGTCCATAAATTTGTACCTTTAAATTCAACACCTCGTTTAATAGCATCAATTACTTCTATTTCATCGCCTTTATCTTCACTTAAATCAAATAAGGATTTTATTGATCTTAAAATGTTTGTTTTCATATGAGCTTTAATACTTGATGAAGATAAGAATTATTTTCCTGGCAAATTATTACGAATTATACAATGGTTTTTTGAGGCAACACTTTTTAATTGCGTCTCTTCACCTTATTAATGAAATTTCCAATTTCAGAGTCGCTATACACTCCATAAGCATTAACCAAAAGTGATTTACGAGTTAGATCTTTTTTTGATATGGCATATAAAATACTATTATCAGCCGGGTTCGATTTTCCTTCAAATCGAAAAATACTGTCAATTAGCCATTCATCAGGAATTAATTTTTGTAGTTCGATTGGAGTTATTTCAAACGTATAATCCTGTTGTTGCAGTCGATCTATAGCAGCAGATAAAGTTTCCATTTCTTCCATAACTGTTTATTTAAAGTACTCCTTAACCTTGGCTACAATTTGATTGGTTGTCATACTATCAGTGGTTTCAATGCCTT
Organism: Chitinophagales bacterium; assembly: GCA_046593455.1. Lineage (GTDB taxonomy): Bacteria > Bacteroidota > Bacteroidia > Chitinophagales > UBA10324 > JAJAYG01. Next base: position 2,428 of record JBKJNS010000318.1, read on the forward strand.
TTAATTTGTCTACCATCAATTTGTTATCTTCAATTTCAGTTTTTAAATGTTTTTTCATTTCAGAAGGGCCAAACACGAATATTTCATTCGCATCTTTTACTTCTGACATAATTCTCTTTAAGTAGTCTTTAACTTGATGTTTTTTACG
>JBKJNS010000090.1:0-8274 GCA_046593455.1 Chitinophagales bacterium
GCAAACTAATCCCGGCACTGCAACTATTCGTTATGCTGTATGGGAAACAGATAAACCGCTCGAAGCAGATACGCTTACGTGGATCATCAGTTCGGGGTTAACAGGTATTGAAAATGAAAATATTATTGATAATAAAATGTGGTTAAGCGGAAGGCAATTAATAATTAAAAATGCATCTTCTACCAATCAGCTACTAAATATTTTTGATGTTCAAGGCAGATCTCTGTTTGAAAGGCAACTTACCGGAACCAACTCAGCTATTGATCTAAATCATTTGCCTCAGGGAATTTTTCTCGTTAGTTTGCGTGGAGAAGATTCTCAGCTTTCCCAAAAGATTTTTTTGAAATGAAATGCCGACCGATTTATTGCTTGTTGTTTTTGATTTTCATTTCTCAAAAATCAAAAGCGCAAAACCCACTTTATATTCCTCCAACTTTAAGCGGCACCGATTTTCAGCTGAATGTTCAAGCCGGTACACAAACCTTTTATAATGGATGGAATACACCTACTTACGGCATCAATGGAAGTTTTCTTTCCCCAACACTCATCTTTAATAAAAATGATGTTGTTGCGCTCCATGTAACAAATAATCTGAACGACAATACCACCATGCACTGGCACGGCTTTCATGTTCCTGCAGTGTATGATGGCGGGCCGCATCAGATTATTGAGCCGGCAACAACGTGGGATGCAACTTTTAAAGTACTCAACGATGCGGGCACCTATTGGTATCATCCGCATGGCGATGGCAAAACCGATCTGCAGGTTTCAAAAGGTTTAGCTGGCATCATCATCATCAAAGACAGTATTGAAGCAATGCTTGATTTACCGCGCACCTATGGTGTTGATGATTTTCCGGTGATCGTTCAGTCAAAAGCATTCGACATACTTTATCAAATTGCAATTGCTACAGAATTGGATACTGCAATAATGGTGAACGGAACATTGTATCCTTATCTCGATGCCCCTGCGCAAGTGGTTCGTTTCAGAATCCTCAATGGCTCTTCATTGCGCAGTTATGATTTCGGATTTTCAAATGGAATTACGTTTTATCAAATTGCAAGTGATGGTGGATTATTAGCGGCACCTGTTGCACTCACACGATTGCGATTATCGCCCGGTGAGCGCGCCGAAATTTTAGTTGACTTCGGGGCAATGCAAGGGCAAACAATTTTCTTAAAAAGTTTTTCATCGGAATTAGAGGATGGAATTTATGGTGCTGAAACTGTTGGTAACGGAATGGTTTCTATTCCCGACTACGATTTGAATCCGCTCAATGGTGCCGACTTTAACATACTTCAATTAAATATTTCAGCACCAACTGCAATCCCTGTTACCACAATTCCTTCATCACTCGCAACGGTATCGCCATTGAGCGAAAGCGATGCAAGCATTACCCGCACATTCACATTTGCCCCGCAGGATATGATGACCATGAGTCAAATGGTGGAAGGTCCGTTTACTATCAATGATGTACAGTTCGACATAGATTCAATAAACGTAATCGCCTATAAAAACACAACAGAAATTTGGAAGCTCATTAACATGACCTTGATTGCTCACCCGTTTCACATTCACGATGTGCAGTTTTTTATTCTTGATGAGAACGGAAATACTCCTCCCTTGAATGAGCAGGGAAAAAAAGATGTGGTGCTCGTGATGCCGATGGAAAATGTGAGAGTGATTATGAAGTTTGAAGATTATACTGATGATGCTACACCCTATATGTATCACTGCCACATGCTGCATCATGAAGATGATGGAATGATGGGTTCATTTCTTGTTCGTGATTCTTCATCAGTTGGAATTGATGAAGCAGTGACAGGTGAGTTAGAATTATTTCCTAATCCTGCAAGTCATTTTGTTGTAGTAAATATTCCAGATGAAATGGGATATAATTGTTCAGTGCAATTGATGGATGTTTTGGGAAAGGAAATAAATGTTCCAGTCCAATTCACTCAACAAAAATTTCAGCTTGATGTTTCTTTATTGAATGCAGGAATATATCTCGTGCAGGTTAGCGATGGGAAAAATTTCTTTTCACAAAAATTTTTGAAGCAATGAAAACAGCTTTACAAAGAGAGAAGATATTTAGAACCCTTTTTTTATTTCTGATTTTCATTTCAATCGTATTTAAAATATCAGCGCAGGATTTTGGATCTATAGGAACCAAGTGGTATTACACATTGCCACATTTTTCTGATCCCGGAATTGATTATGTCGAGATTCAATCAATCGGTGACACTAATATTTACGGACATTTCTGTCATCATCTTCAAATTGCACATGGATATGATTGCTCAACAATTGGCAGCAACGCTTTTCTTTATGAAGAAAACGGAAGTGTGTACTACTTCGTTTCTCAAATGAATAAATTCTCACTGCTTTATGATTTTAATTTAGAGATTGATGATTACTACAAGATATATGTAAATGGTTTTAGTCAAACTGAACCTGATTCAATTTCATATCAAGTCACAGGTGTATTCACCGAAACTATCAATGGTGTTTCATTGAAAAAACTTTCGATAAAATTATTATCGGGTGGTTATTCATTTTCTACTTCTGGCAATGATACTATTGTAGAAAGAATCGGCGCATCCTATCTTTTTCCGCAATATGCTTTATGTGAAGCTGGACCCAATCAGCTTCGGTGTTTTGAAGATTCGGTGCTGGGTTTTTACTCAACCAATGTTGCACCTGCCTGCGATTTTATTTCAACAGGAATAAGTGAAACCTCCAATATTTCTGCAATAACTTTTTTCCCTAACCCCGCAAATCAGTTTGCAATATGCACCATACCATTTGCAGACAATAAAATTTACTCGATAAAAGTGTTTGATGTTTTTGGAACCCTGCCTGCCGGCAGGCAAGGTGAATTAAATGTTCCTGTACAATTCACTCAACAAGAATTTCAACTTGATGTTTCTTCGTTGGCACAAGGAATTTATTTTGTGCAAGTGAGTGATGAAAAAAATTCCTTTTCACAAAAACTTTTGATTCAACATTATTAATTACAGCAACGTCTTGCATAAAACAATTCTCAAATATTATCGCTTATTAATCATCTGTGTAGTGATGCTTGCATTTGCTGCATGTTCGCGCGATAATGCTTCTTCAATTAAGGATGGAAAGAAGGAGAAGAGTGAAATGAATAATAATGCATTGCAGAAAACTTTCACAATAAAATTTTCTTCAGTACCCAAAACAATTATTGCAAAACAGGAAGCATTGCTTTCCTTCATTCCAAAAAATATTGAAGACAGCACCGCAAATATTTCCCTTGATGCAGTGCATGAAAAGAAGATTCACCTCATTGTAGTAAGCAATGATCTTTCGTGGTTCCAGCACATTCATCCCGAATTAAAGAGTGACGGAAGTTATGAAGTAGCTACACGCTTTCCGTTCGGTGGTGACTTTGTGATGTTTGCCGATTACACTCCATCAGGATTTTCAAATCAGGTTACCCGAATCCCAATTACGGTTTCCGGGAATCAGTTGGAAGCAAAAAAATATTCAGTTCAAAAATTAATATGGCAAGGTGATGATGGTTACAAAGCAGAAATTAATACAGACGGAAAATTAATTTCGGGAAAGGAAACGATGCTGAAAGTGTTGATCACTAAGAATGAAAAACCTGTTACTGATCTTGATGTTTACCTTGGTGCGCTTGGTCACTTTGCTATAATCAGTGACGACACAAGAAATTATTTGCATGTGCATCCCATGGATTTACGAATAAAGGGTACCGAAATAATTTTTAATACTAAGTTTGAAACCGCAGGAACTTACAGGGGATTTCTTCAATTTAATCACGCAGAAAAAATACATACAGCAGATTTTGTTTTAATATTACATTAGCATTATTAACCAACAATCATTTCTTAATCCTTAAATTTTTTAGTATGAAAAAAATTCAACTCACAGTGTTACTGATGATCATGTGCTGCTCATTAGTATTAAATTCAAAAGCACAATGTCCGGCAGGGCAAACAAACATTCAAATAGATGTTAAAACTGACACCTACGGTTACGAATGTTACTGGCAACTTGTACCAAGCGGAAACGCCTGCGGAGTTGGAACCATTTTCGCCGGAGGCAATACAACTCAAGTTGGTTGCAATGGCGGAGGCGGACAAGATGCTACTACTGCTTATGGATATGGTGATAACACTACGAAATCAGAAGGACCATGGTGCCTCGACTCTGCAAAAAACTTTGACATTAAATACGTGGACGACTGGGGTGATGGCGGCGCAACTTTTACTGTGTTTGTTGATGGCTATCCGATGTACATTTTCAAAGGCTCTGGCACTGGAAATACTTTCACGTTTACTACAACTCCACCTTATACTTATGATGCGGGTGCAACTTCGATTACCAATCCTATTTATGTAAATCCGGGCGATGTATTTATTAAAGGATCACTTTTTAATTATGGCGCAATTGCCATTACTTCATTAGACCTAAATTATTCTGTTGATAATGGGGCAACAATTACTCAAAATATTTCGGGACTTAATATTCTTCCATATACTTCTTATGATTATATTCATAGTACACCATGGAATCCTTCGATCAATGGAACTTATTCCATTAAAGTTTGGACAGGCAATGTAAACGGAAATGCCGACATGAAAACTTCCAATGATGCTGTATCAAAAAGTATTGTAGTGGGCGATGCAATACCAAACATTATTGATGATTACCTTACATTGGTACCCATATTTACCACTGTTGCATCATCAACCCAAGGGTTGAGTTTACCGCGCGATTTGGATTTTGCTCCTATCCTCAGTGATTATGAACTATGGATTATTAATAAGGGAACTGAAAATAGCGGAGGAAAAACAATCACCATCTCTAATGCCGGCAAAGATGATCAAACATCAGTGGTGCAGCAAGATGGAAATGCATGGCACTTTATGTCGCTGCCTTCGGGAATTGCTTTTAGCGAGAACGGAAATTTTGCTACAAGCCCCGATGTAAAAGATGCCAATCATGGTAACGGACACTATACAGGTCCTTCACTTTGGGATCCTGCAGTTTATGATGTTCCAAATGACGGTAACGGAAGTCATGTTGATATGCTCCATCAAAGTCCGTATGCAATGGGAATTTGCAGCGATCATGACAATGTATTTTGGGTGAACAATGGTTATGATGATGTATTGGATTACTACGATTTTCAAATTCCACATGAGTCGGGTGGTGAAGATCACTCCGATGGAATAGTAAGACGATACACAGAAATTGCGCTTCAAAAGATTGACGACAACATTGTAAATCATTTGGTGCTAGATAAAAATTCGGGATGGCTTTACATTGTTGACAATGGAAATAAAAGGGTGTTGAGAATGAATGCAAATTCGGGTTCCGTTACCGGAACATTTGCTCCTTATGGCGAAACATTTGCCGAAGCATCAACAGTTACCGGAGTGGATTATTCGGTTTACATAAGCACCGGCTTAACCCAACCATCGGGCATTGATGTAATTGACAACCGTTTAATTGTAAGTGATTACAGTAATGGCGACATCATTATTTATGATTGCAGCGGAACCGTTCCCATTGAGTTAGGTAAAATACAAACCGGTGCTGCCGGCATACAAGGAATTAAAATTGGCCCCGATGGAAAAATCTGGTACGTAAATCAAACACAGAATAAGTTATTTCGTGTTGATTTTGCTCCGCTTGATGTCAAAAATATTTTAACAGATGCAACTATTTCAATTTACCCCAATCCTACTGAAGGAATGTTTCATTTGTTGCTTCCAAATTCACCTGCAAATAATTTCACAATCAAGGTAATGAATATTGTGGGTAAGGAAGTGTATCATCAAAATAATGTTACGGCAAAATCATTCAACATTAGTTTAGAAAATGAAGCAGCCGGAACGTACATGATTGAAGTAAGCGATGAACATTCAATAATTACCAAAAAGATTTTGTTGACAAAATAAAATTTAACCGGGCAGGTCTTTTGAAATAAATTTTCAAAAGACCTGCTTTTATTTTATAGTAGCATGAAAATTAAATTTATACTCAGCTTCTTAGTTATTTTCATTTTCATCACATGCTGGAGAACTTCAGCAACCACTTATATAATTACCAATCACTTTGAGAAGTATGACCCCGACAGTATCACCATCAATTTAGGTGACACCGTTTTATTTCAACTCGATTCATTTCACAATGCACTTGAAGTAAATCATGCAACATGGGATTCGGGTTTTGCCATTAGCAACGGTGGATTTTATACACCATTCGGCGGAGGTATTTGGGTTCCCGATACCGCCGGCACGTATTATTATGTGTGCGAATTGCATGCGCATGATGGAATGGTAGCAAGAATTTTTGTGCTTGACCCCAATGGAATTTCGTTGACCGATAAATTTTCGTCAATAGAAATTTCTCTTTTTCCAAATCCTGCAATTGATTTTGTAAATGTTTCATTGGGTAATGAATTTCAATTTCGTGATTTAAAAGTTTTATTGGTTGATGTGAATGGAAAAAATGTTAGAGAAATAAATTTTGCGAAAAGTGATTCTCAAATCAGTATTCCAATTGCCGACCTTTCTGATGGTGTTTACTTCATTAGTGTTTTTAGTAGCAATGAGTTTTTTACCTCTAAGCTGATCATTGAATAGCCACTGCACATTGACAAACAGCTAATGGTTATTTTTTAAAAAATGGTGAGAAAAAATTAACCGAAAAAGTTTTTCAATCCGAGTAAATTCAACTTTCTAAGAAACCTTATGAAAAAGATTTTTAAAATTATTTCATCATTCACACTCATTGCTTTATGTCTGCTTGAGGTAACAGTTGTGCAAAGTCAAAGCAGAATTGATGGCTCCTTCAGCTTTCAATCTGATCCTGCAAAAGTTTATTCCATTTACATTCCATCAGGGTATTTAAGTTCTGTTCCAAATAAGATGATGGTAGCCCTGCATCCTTACAATCCAACTTCATGGAATTCCGTTTCATGGTGCGATACACTTAAAACTTTTGCCGAGATGAACAATCTTATTCTTGCCTGCCCCGACGGCGGAACGGATGGATATATTGATGACGATATTGATACTGCATTCACCTCAGCATTAATTGACTCCATGATTGTTTGGTATAATATAAACACTGAGAAGATTTTTCTTACCGGTTTTTCCTGGGGCGGAAAAACAACTTATACTTATGGGCTTAACCATGTATCGAGGTTCTGCGGTTTCCTTCCTATTGGTTCTGCAATGTCATACACTACCGAAGTAAATTCTGTTCTTTCTAACGCAACAGGAAAACCATATTACATAGTACACGGAGGTTCCGATTCTCCAACTTCGCGCTTTTATCCCATTCGTGATTCCCTCATTTCAAATGATGCCGTTGTTAATTGGATTTTAATTCCCGGAGTAGGGCATACCATTAATTTTGCGAATCGCAATCAAATTTTAACCGATGCATTTCAATGGATTGATTCTGTTGGTTGCAACGAATCACCTTCTTTTTTAAATGAAATTGGAAATGAAATGAAGACGTTCGTGTTTCCAAATCCGGCAACTGATTTTATAAATCTTACTTTCGAAAATAAAATTAACGCTGAGGACTTTAAAATTTTAGTAATTGATGTATTTGGAAAAAATGTTAGCGAAATAATAGTCGCGAAAAATTTTTTGCAAATCAATATTCCAATTGTAGAACTCCCTGATGGTATTTACTTCATCAGAGTTTTTAACAACAAAAATTCTTTTACCGATATGTTTATCAAAAATTAAGCAACCATTGGAAAATAATCAGCTCACATAATTCATCAGATAAACTATGAAAAAGAAAATTCTACACACGTGCTCATTGATTTCAATTGTGCTGATTACAACTTCTTCCATCTATGACATTCAGGATAATTGCGATTCTCCACTCGTAGGCGGGCATACCGGCGCACCGGGTTCACCCGCATGTGATAACTGCCATGAATATGCAGCGAATACCGGCACCGGCGTTGTAGATTTTAATTTTGGCGGAGGCGTAACCGAATACATAGCGGGGCAAACGTATGATTGCACAGTTACAGTAACAGAAGGCAGTTTTACAAAATATGGTTTTTGTGTAACTGCACGAAAAAGCAGCAATGCATCAACAGGCGATTTTGTTTTGCTCGACACTGCGAATACCCGCAAATTCACAGAGAGCAGTAAGAAATATTTCAGCCATACTCCTTGTGGTGTTGATGCATTGCTGCTTTTTCGTGCAGTTACACAAAAACCATATTTTGTAAAACTG
>JBKJNS010000174.1:0-2916 GCA_046593455.1 Chitinophagales bacterium
GTAAAGATGAAATGCAATTGAAAGAATTCTTTTTCAACTGTTAGGAAATTAAATTGTCCTTAATAAACAGCCAATTTAAAATCAGTAAAAAAAATTTACATTTGAAAGATGCCGGTGCTAAGCAGATTTTTTGGATTGATCATCAGAATGTATATGGAAGCAGGTGAACAACATCACCTGCCCCACTTCCATGGTATATTATCAGAATGCTGTTGCAGTATTTACAATTGATCCTGTTGAATTATTAGATGGTGAATTAGCAAGAAAACAATTGCGCTTGATTGAAGCATGGGCCGAACTTCATGAAGAAGAACTCAAAGAGTGCTGGCAACTTTTGCAGGAAGGTAAAAGACCTTTTAAGATTAATCCTTTGCAGTAACTTTGCAATATCATGAAACATCCGATTTATAAAATCATCAGAGTTAATCAAACAGGAGATTATACACTTCAGCTTGAATTTAATGATGGTGAAAGGAAGAAAATAAATTTTGAACCGGTTCTTTATGGTGAGGTTTATGGTGCACTTAGAGATCATAAAATTTTTGCAACTGTAAAAATTGATTCCGAGATCAATACCATCGTATGGGACAATGGTGCCGATTTTGATCCGTTGATCTTGCACGATTGGGAAAAATATATTGAAGAACTAACCCTGCGTGCAAAAAATTGGGAGCAGGTTCATTCATAATTTTTTTCTGAAATAATTTATGCCGCCCCTCCGGGGCTTCGATTCTCCATTCTCTTATTGCTACCATAATACCACCCGCGCTGCGGGTTATAATAGCCCACAGAGTGGGCGATAGTATGGCTGTAAAATAATTTTATAAATAAGAAAGCCCCGAAGGGGCGGCATTATGGTAATAGTTAATTATTGGAATTAGAATAAGAATCGCCGCGGGGTGCAACTGCGAGAAGACGTATGAGAAAAATTTAATGGGAGCAAATAAATAAACTTCCGTCAGTTCTACACACTCCTTCATTCGAAATACATTTGCGAACCGTATGCATCCCAAAGATTTATCCATCTCCGATTTTACTTACATTCTTCCTCCCGAAAGAATTGCGCAGGAACCTTTGCAAGAAAGAGATCAATCGAAGTTACTTATTTGTAAAAATGAAATCATCACCCAAGATGTTTTTTCAAATGTAGCTGATCACCTCCCTGAAAATGCCACGCTTGTTTTTAATGATACCAAAGTGATTCATGCACGAATTATTTTTAAAAATGAAACAGGCGCAACCATCGAAGTTTTTTTATTGGAACCCATTGAGCCATTCCGCGATATGCAGCTTGCTATGTTTCATCATGGCAGTTGCACATGGCGTTGCATGATCGGCAATGCAAAAAAGTGGCGGACAGATTTTCTTACAAAAGAAATTATTGTTGGGAATGAAAAAATGACATTAAAAGTTTTTAAGAAAGGAAAACTTGAAGATGATTATCTCGTTGAATTTAAATGGCAGCCAGAAAAATTTTCTTTCGCAAAAATTTTAGAAGCAGTAGGTGAAGTTCCGCTCCCACCTTATATCAAAAGAAATGTTTCGCTAACGGACGAAGAGCGCTATCAAACAATGTATGCAGTACAAGATGGATCGGTGGCGGCGCCGACAGCAGGCTTGCATTTTTCCGAAAGCATATTTGAAAAACTGAAATCAAAAAATATTCATTCGCTGTTTGTTACGCTGCATGTGAGTGCAGGAACTTTTCTGCCCGTAAAATCTAACACCATGCATGATCACCACATGCATGGCGAACAGATTCTAGTGAGAAAAGAAACGATTGAAGAGTTGATTGCTGCACTAAAAAAAACTTCTTCACCAATCATTGCGGTTGGAACTACATCTGCGCGAACACTTGAAAGTTTGTATTGGATCGGTTTAAAAATTTACACAGGAAAAACCGATCTCACAATAGATCAGTGGTTTCCATATGAGCATCACGATTCACCATTGACGATTCACCATTCACCATTCACCATTCACCATTCACTAACCGCCATTCTCACTCACCTTCAAAAAAACAAACTGCATCAACTGATTGCCGAAACAAAATTGCTGATTGCCCCCGGCTATCAATTCAAAATTATTGACGGATTGATCACCAACTTCCATTTACCTCAAAGCACTTTACTGCTGTTGGTAGCTGCATTGCTTGGCGAAAATGAAGAATGGAAAAGAGTTTATGCCTATGCTTTAAAAAATGATTTCCGGTTTCTGAGTTATGGGGATGGGAGTTTGTTGTGGAGGCGGAAATAAATCCCATTCAATTTACTTAAGCTGCTTGCAAGAGAACTATTGCTACCCTGCAATTTTCAATTCTTCGACTTTACCCGTAATTGAATTAATGAGCGTAAGATGATCATCTAACTGCTCTTTTGCATTGAGTAACTCAAGCCCGTAAATTGACCCATCGGGTGAAAGGTCAAGGACAAGATCATCAGATAATTTTATTGAATTTACCGTTCCTGTCTTTTCCTTAAAACGGATGTAGGCTACATTGTATTTATGATCTACTATTACTTTCATGGTTAGAAAAATTTTGAGATAACTGAAACAACAATCAAATTATTTTCTTCTTTTTCAACAAATATTTCAACTTGTTTTGTACTGTAAAAATTTCCTTTCCAAATTTCTTCAAAGATAAAATTACAACGAAATCCGAACCTTCCGTATTTGGCAAGAAATCGCTCACCGTTTTCAATAGTATATTCCACTTCCTCTTCCGAGATATTTCGCTCATTCATTCTCTCCTTTGCATGCGGAATAGTTTTTATCACAAAATTATTTTTGGGGAATTAAAATAATTCTTAATTGCTTGTTGGCGCAAGATATAATCAATTACAGAAAACGCTATAATTTTATTAAATGAAAATAGTTTATGACTATGCTTTAAAAAATGATTTCAGGTTTCTGAGT
>JBKJNS010000241.1:0-3774 GCA_046593455.1 Chitinophagales bacterium
CGATTTGATTGGAACTGATGAAGATGCTTTCACCTTTATTCCTCCACCTGCAAATTTTGAATCGGGTTTACGCACCGTTAGTTTCAGCATCACCTATAACACATTTACGCCTGAAGCACAAACTGCATTTCAATATGCAGCCGATATCTGGAGTTCGGTTTTAAATTCAAACATTCCGATTAAGGTGAATACTTATTTCACTCCTCTTGTTCCGGGACTGTTGGGGATTACATTACCTAATGGAAGAAAAAATTTTCCAGGCGTACCAATCCAAGATGTTTGGTATTCATCATGCCTTGCAAATGCAATTGTAGATTCAGAATTAAATGTTGGTGAAAATGATTTTGATTTATTTCTTAACAGCTCCACTAACTGGTATTACGGAACCGATGGCAATTGCCCCGCAGGAAAATATGATCTGGTTTCCATTGTGCTGCATGAAATGTGTCATGGTTTAGGATTTGTTGGTTTGGCAAAAACAAAAGATGGTTTGGGTTCATTTGGCTTGGTGAGTGCTGCTGATTTTTCTCCAATCGTAACTTCATTTCCCTTCCCCGATTTGGAAGGGAAGCCCGGCATCTTCGATCATTTTTTAGTGAACAGTTTTGAAGATGCATTGGCTGACACTTTTATTTTCCCCAATAACTCCGCAGAGCTTGATGATCAATTTACGAGTAATAATATTTTTTTTATCGGAGCAAATTCACTTGAAAATAATGGTAATGTGAAACCAAGAATTTATGCTCCATCAACTTTTTCATTGGGCAGCAGCATGGTACATTTGAATGAGGCAACTTACCCTGCCGGTAACATTAATGATTTGATGACTCCATTTAGCGGCACAGCAGAAGTCACTCACAATCCCGGACCCATTGCCATTGCAATGCTGGAGGATATTGGTTGGAAGGTGAATTACAATGTTGGAATTGAAGAAATGAATTCATACTCTTCCATTCAAATTTATCCAAATCCGATTGAAGATGAGTTAGCTATTTCAGGAAATGAAAAAGCAATTGACGTAATTGAAATTTTTGAATTGACAGGAAGAAAATTACTTAATCAAACAACCCCACATTTTCCCATTGATGTTACTGCACTACCTTCAGGAATTCTTTTTTGCAAGCTGAAGATCAGCGATCAGGTATTCACTTTTAAATTTGTGAAGCAGTAATTGAATCATTTATTCTGAAAGCAAAACCTTCCACGCCTCCATTATTTTTTTCTCATCCAAAAAATCCTTTGCCAGCAGGTGCTTGTGATATTCTAATGACTCCGCGTCATTGTGAAATCTTTCTTCCAGTTCTTTGATTGCATTTCCTAAATCAACTGAATTCAATTCTTCTTTGGTAGGTAAATATTCTGCATTGCCTAGTGCACCTAAATTATTTCCGGTAAGTACTTTTGAGTTGCGGATATTTTCGGGAAGTTGATCAACTCCGATTGCAGGCTTTGAATTTGGTTTGTGAACCTCAAATAATGCATTGCCAGATGCACGCACATAATAATCTTCACCCATTCTTGCAACAAGATCAATTTTGTTTGCATCAATTCTTCCCTGCTCATTCAAAATATTTTCGTTAATGTGCATCAAAAGAATTTCGCAGATGATGAGGTTCGCAGCGCCGCCTTCATTGCCCATTGATTTTACTTCAACCACTTTACATTCAAACTGCACAGGTGATTCGGCAACTCTGAATGGTTTTATTTTTTCTGAAGCGATCGCTGTAAATCCTGATTTTAAAAACTCATTGGTTCCCTTTGCAAACTCAACACTTGATAGACTCATCTGATGCACCATCTCGTAACTCACTGTGTTGATCACCACTTCAGGAACTTCCATCACATTCTCCAATGTGTGCTTAATCGTGTTATCACGAACGCGGCGTGCAGGTGAAAAAATTAAAGTGGGCGGATTGCTGCCAAATGCATTGAAGAAACTGAACGGCGAAAGATTGGGAATTCCGTTTTTATCTATGGTGCTTGCGAATGCAATTGGACGGGGCGCAATACTTGAAAGCATATATCCATGCAATTTTGCAACGCTTATTTCTTTGGGATTTATTGTGAGCATAATTATTTTTTTAGCAGCGCAACCCTGACAGTGGTTTTTTTAAACCCTGTCAGCGGTTAATTTTTTTATTCTAAGAATCTGTAAATCTTTCCACCTTCACCACAAACATATCCGCCGTTGTTCACCAAATAAATTCCTTTCAAATTTATTTCGGGAACGTTTTTTATCTGGCTCCAGTGATCACCGCCATCTTCAGTTTTCATGAAGCAACCTTTTTCTCCAATGATGTAACCTGCGTTTTCATCTTTGAAAATTACTTTGTTGAAATATGCCGTCGGCCTGAAAAGAGAATTCGCATTTCTCAACCGATCCCATGTTTGCCCACCATCAGTTGTTTTTAAAATACTTCCTGTATAACCTATTGCATATCCAACATTATCATTTACAAAACTCATCGACACAAAAAAATCTTGATTTGCATTGGTGATGGTCCAAGTTTCACCTCCGTCATTTGTTCTAAGAATTTTTCCGTAAGCTGATATCAGACCTTCATTGCGATTAAAAAAATATAGGTCTCGGTATTCTGCATTCGTGGTATCAACATGCCAGTAACCTTCTACAATGTTCCAGTTTAAAAAACAACCTTTCTCGAAACCGTTACCGCCAACACTAAAACCATCTCTGCTGTTAAACATAAAAATACTTCTGAGAGGTTTCCATGCATAAGTTTGGTAGAAGCTCCACGTTTCACCTACATCATTAGTTGAAAATATTTTTCCGTCATAACCGCAACAAAAACCTGTATCATTTTTTATGAATGAAAAATTATACAATGCTTTTTCCATGTATTGAGTTGAAACATTTTTCCAATTGACTCCTCCATCATTGGTTTTAAGCAAAACTCCTTGCGAATACCTTGAGCCTCCGCATACAAAACCTGTTGAGTCGTTAATAAATGTGATTGCTTCAAGATCGAGGTTGGTTCCCGAATACAATTCTGAAAACATGAAATCATATTTCTCTTTGCTGCATGAAGAAAGAATAATAATAATTGCGGCACAGAAAAGACTGCATCCATAAAATGCTTTCAGGTTATTCATTTCTTTTCTTCCGCTTTAATTTGAATGGAATCTGAATCATTCTCACTTGAGTTTTGAGAATAGGCGCTAATACAATTGAATGTAAGAAAAAAAGCAATCAGTGATTTAATAATTATTCTTTTCAATGCTGAATAAATTAATTAATGAACTTGACTTTTACAAAAATAACTTTTTGAAAAATGAATTTTCATTTCAGGAATACTTTAAAAAACGAATCACTAAATTTTATCGATTGCCATTAATATCGTTTTGCAACTTTCTTGAATTTCTTCTTTTGTGATAATAAGTGGCGGAGCAATCCGCATGCAATTGTCGGCAAATAAAAACCAATCAGTAACTACCCCATTCTCAATGCAGTTGCTGATAATTTTTTTACAGATCATTTCATTTTCAAATTCCAGGCTCATTAACAAGCCTGCATTTCTGAAATCTTTGATTAATGAATGCTTCAAGTATTTTCTAAATAACGCTGCTTTCATTTCAACTTCAGCAATCAGCTTTTCATTTATCAATACTTCTAGTGCTGCTTTTCCTGCGGCACACGAAACAGGATGCCCGCCGAATGTAGTGATGTGACCAAGCACCGGATTTTGAGTGAATGCTTTCATCTTTTCTGATGATGAAATAAATGCGCCTAATGGCATTCCGCCACCCAAAGCTTTT
>JBKJNS010000327.1:0-5264 GCA_046593455.1 Chitinophagales bacterium
TGGTAAAGTCGGTTCCTAATCTTATAAATGCTGTAACATCACCCGACTTTAAAACATTCGGAGATTCAAGCCCCTGCTCAGCATGTATAAACATTTTGAGACGATCATATTGACGAATATCAAGATTGATGTTTTTATAGACTGCTCTCGCATCACCATTTTTAAGATTACAAACTTGTATTGAAAGTGATTGCTCATTTTGATACTGCGTTCCAATCTGCCCTACAATTTGTTCTTGCTGAATACCGGGAGGCAATACATAGTTTATTGGTGAACGGCTTGAGTTCTCTTCTAAACTCACTGATGAAACATTGAATGAAGTAGTATTATCATTCTCACCGGGTAATGATTCACCTGGTGATTCCAATGAATACAAATATTTACGCCATTGATTGCGAACCAATTCCATTCTCGCAAAACGAAGTATAACAGTTGTATCAAAACCTGCCAGATACATTCTCACAAATCTTATTGATTTAAAATCCTGAATGCTTCCAACTTTCTTTAAGTATTCATTGAGCGGCACTTTGATTTGTATCCATCTTTCAGTTCCCGGCGAATAATTATTCTGATCATTAGGTACAATGTAATCAATGGCATCGGTAACAAATTTCCCTGTTGATACCATTGAAGTATCAATGTGAATTTTGTAATGAAAATATTCTTCATTTTCAGTAATGGTATTATCGCGGTTTAAATCTTCCGACTCAGGTTGATTGGTTGCCGCCGAAGAAACATTTTGAGTTGTAGTGGTAATGGGTGAATTCCCTTCGGGATTATTGTATCGCGCATAACGATCCAAAATTCCGGTTTTAGCATTGTTATATGTTTCATCATCAAAGTATAAATAGTTATCATTCGAAGGATCGCGGAGTGCAGCATTATAAATAGAAGAGTTAACTCCATAAATTGCTCCCAGCGCATCAATGTATTTTCTAAAGAAGAAACGCTCATTACCGGTATTCACTTCAAAACTTGAATCCCTGATGCCATCATAACCAACATCCTGCCATTGCCTTGAA
Organism: Chitinophagales bacterium; assembly: GCA_046593455.1. Classification (GTDB taxonomy): domain Bacteria; phylum Bacteroidota; class Bacteroidia; order Chitinophagales; family UBA10324; genus JAJAYG01. The sequence continues at coordinate 1,023 of JBKJNS010000327.1, forward strand.
TTAGGATCGTTGTCAAATGCATTTGTGATGGGCGGAATTTTAGGTGAGTAGCCCCAAGTGGTACTGTTTTCAATTGTAGTATCTCCGGTTGGTGAAATTCCATTTTCATAAAAGAATTTGGAGTCTTTTAAAACATCTTCCGAAATATTTCCAAGATCAACATACAAATCTCCGCTTCTGTTTGCCGATTTATTATTGAGAAAAGGATCGAGTACCCAAAACTGTATGTACTCAATATTTGCTTGCTCAAAATCAGTTTGATCAATACTTCGCTGAATACCGCCCCAGCGTTGTGAAAGATTTGCTTTGTTCAAAGTATCGAAACCCAGACTTCCATCTTTCAATAAAATCAATTTTGAAGTATCAAAATTGTAGGGTCCGCGTTTCATTGGTTCATAGCGCAGGTCGAAAGTATTTTCGCGCTGATCGTAAGGGTTGTTAGTAAAATCTTTTGAAGGGAAAATTTCTACCTGAGAAATCTGACGGCTGTAAAAATTACTTTGCTCAGCTGAAACATCTTTGATTCCATCGGGTGCCGAAACAGAGCTAAAGAAAAACGGATCAATGTTATACCACGAAAGTTTTGCGCGGTTATAACCATACGTCCAGTCATTTACTTTAGAAGCTTCGGGAAACAAACCGCCATCAGGGTCTTGTGGTGTACTTGCAAGTTTCCAACTTATAAATGGGAATCTTAAATCGTAACTCGTTTGTGTTCCTTCAAAGTCATCAATGTAAACTGTTCCTTCGCTCCCAATTGCACTTGAGTGTCCCGGTTGCAGTCGCGCACCTTCGGCAGAAATAGTAACAGAAGATTTTTCTTTAGTATCAATCAATGGAATTGAATTGATGATTCGGGTAATGAAGGGTGCATCGGAAGTATAACCACCATCTAAACCAAAAATGGTATTGTTGATGGGGTCGTAGCCGGCATTCAATTTAGTAGTGTAAGGGCGCTCCCAAAGTTTTAATAAAGTTCCGCCAAGTGTAAACTTATCATTGATGTAATAATCGGCACGGGTTCCAAAAAGTGTTTTTGTTTGAAAACTGAAAAGCTCGCTGTTTTCAAAACCAACATTAATTGGTACTCCTGAGTTGAGTAAACTCTGATTCAGAATTTTTACTCTGCCTAAATTATAATCAACGGTGTAGTCAACATTCTCAGTTAATTTTTGTCCGCCGGCAGTTACCGTTACCGAACCTTGCGGCACATTGAAAGCACCCAAATAAATATCACTGCTAACTGATGATTTGTAAGTTCCTTTTAAAACATATCGGTTGTATTGTGGAAATTGTTCAGCAATTGTTTTGGTGGAATCATACAATATCTGATAAACATATTGCTGAGCCGCCAATGGATTTGTGAACTTGGCAGTAAGATCTTTTCCAAAAGGTTCTTCGAGGGGAAAAATAATTTTTCCATTGGAAGGTATAATGGTGATTCCCGAAATAAAATCAAACACTCCATCGGGTTGCGGGTCATTATTATTATTCAGGCGATCTAAACCAAGCACACTGATCAAAGGTGTTCCATTTAAATTATCGGCAGGGATGTATCGTTTTTCTCCACCGCCCGGATCAAGGTAATAGATATCAAGAAAAAAATCTTCGGAATTAATTTGCCCTGCTCCCAATGAATAAACATTTTTCATTTGAAGTTTCCATATCGGAAGTTTAGGTCTTGTTGAGGTGCTCTTCAACATTTTTAAAAACAAAACCTTTGCTGTATCGGCGCTCGGCGGAACATCACTTGCAAATTCACCTACCTGATACAACTGTCCGTTTACTGTGTATTGATAAGCTACAGCAAGAACTTCATCGGGGTTCAATTGCTGGTTCAAAAGCAAATAACCAAGGCGAGCATCATAAGTGTATTCATTGGGTAATAATTTTCTCGCATAGGTTTTTTCAAAATCCTGAACAGGAACAAAACCTGCACCTGTAAGCGTTTGTAATGAATAATCAAGATTGCGTGCAGCCTTAAGTGTTCCGGTGAGCTGATCATACAAATTATTTGAACTAAGATCTACACCGGGAGTTAGTTGCGAGTAGCCATAGGGTAAACTGTTTGCTGCATTACCCTGAACAAGCGGTGAGTATGGAACGCTCTCACCTAAATCCTGAAAGGCAACAATATCACGTACATTAATTGTTGCACCCGTTTTGTTGGTAATCCAAACTTCAATTTTATTTATGTTAACCTGCGAATTGATGATTGGAATATTTGTGAGGCCCGCATTAAAATGCTGGCGGTGGTACTGAGCGAGGTAATAATTTCTGTTCTCATCATACTGATCACAAGTAATACTGAATGATTGTGTAGTAGCGCCACCCTGCACTGTTACGCTGGAGGTTTGCGCCTGTTGTTGTGAAATAACAGCTGTTAAAGTGAGGCGGCCAAATTGTAATTGAGTTTTTAATCCAAACAAACTTGAACTGCCGGTGATCAATGAACCTTTGAGTGGTAAAGCAATATTACCTGCCTCAATCTTTTTTATAATCTCATCCTGATAGCCGGTGTAATTCAGCTTCACCTGGTTTTCAAAACTGAAATTTGATTCTGTGTTGTAATTGATATTCATTTTCAGTTTGTCGCCAATTTGTGCGAGTACACTCATTTGAATATTCATATCAAAATCAAATCCTCCTTGAGTTCGTTGGGCTTCTGTAAGCGTTGGGTTTAAAATATTCTGGTAGTTGCCGCCAAAAGTTAAATCAATATTTCCTTGCGGAACTACTTTAACATTGGTGCCGCCAAAGATTCTATCGAACAAACGATTGTCGACATTTACATTTGGTATAATTGATTTTGTATTGAGTAATCCGGCTGCATTGCTTCTTTGTTGCCAGTATTGTTGTTCCTGTGTTTTGTATTCATAATTGAGGTAATCTTCAAACGACATGTAAGTTGGGTCGCGGTAAAAACCATTACCCAGGTTTTCATTGATAGTGTATTGTTGGGTAGCCGGGTCATAGTCAACAGATTGCTCAATGCTTGCAGGGTCTTTTAAATCAAAACTGTTTTCATCGGGCGTTGTAAGAAAATCTGTTACGCGATCGTAAATTGGGTAATGAAGATCAACACCATTTTCATCTGGTGGTGTATCAACGCTTAAAGTAAATTGATTGGTTGATGAAACACTTTCTTCCTTTACCGGCTCAATATTTTTTGTTTCGGTAAAAGGCGCATTGAACCAATTCAATTTACCATTCATTCCAACTGCCGAAATGATGGTGAACGAAATAAAAGCTGTTACAACAACAGCGGCGATATTTATTTTAAATTTCAAAAAGGTGAAATGTCAGAGGTGAAAAGTGAAATATTCATTCTTAATTTATCAATACAAATTTCTAATTCAAAAAAAATTCAGTCAATCGCGAAAATTAGTTTCCCAAATCCAAAACTCAAAACTTTTATCCGCCGAAGTTTTTACGAAGGCAGACATAACTCAAACGCCTAAATTGAGAGCAGCCTACTTACATAACTTTAAGTGATTGCTTGATCAATTCTTCAGAGGTCCAATCATTTTTTGAACCTATAATTCGTTGCACTGCCTGCTCTGCCTGCAACCTGGTAAACCCAAGCATAACAAGAGCACTTAACGCCTCCTCTTTTACATTATTACCCGAACCAATAGAAATTGTTGAAGCATTCATTCCTTTCCCGATCTTATCTTTCAATTCCAAAATAATTCGCCTTGCTGTTTTGGGTCCAATGCCTTTTATACTTTCAAGCAGTTTTACATTTTCATTTAAAATTGCACGCTGTATTTCTTCCGCAGTCATACTCGACAAAATCATTCTCACTGTTGATGCTCCCACTCCCGAAATATCGAGCAGTTGTAAAAAAATAGTGCGCTCTGCCTCTTCGTAAAAACCAAAAAGTGAAACACTCAACGGGCCTTGTATGCTTCCGCCAAAATGTAAATGTGTGAGCAACTTACATTGCGACATGTTCTGGATTTTAGAAAATGTGTTCAAAGAAATATTCACCTGATATCCCATACCACCTGATTCAATGATCACGTGTGTGGGTGATTTGTAAGTGATGGTTCCTTGTATGTATGCTAACATGTTGAGTACTGAGTTTTGGGTTTTGAGTTCTGTCCGCCTTCGTAAAAACTTCGGCGGATAAAAGTTTCGTCTTTCGATATCTATCAACTTTTCCAAAGTTTAAAACTTTGGAAAAGTTTGTATTGAAAAAATTAGTTACAAAATAGTTTATTCATTTAAATCTTCATC
>JBKJNS010000200.1:0-2565 GCA_046593455.1 Chitinophagales bacterium
AGGTTTTAGGGCTTATTCTCGCGCAACTAACACCAACAAGCAACAACTACCAACTCACCACTAACCACTAAACACTATTTTTCTTTCCCCAAAAAATTATTCTCATATTTGTTGAAACATAAAATAAAAAGGGGTATGCTGAAAACCCTTAAAACAGAGTAAGCACCCGAGAGCCGAAAGGGGTTTAGAGTAGGCGAGAATAAAAACTAACTTTTCTATGAAACAGCTTTCATTAACTACAGTTCTCATAATGCTTTGCTCACTATTAAACGCTCAGCATTTGCATATGAATCCAGGAATAAAGGCAGGATTGAATCTTGCTTCGCTCAATAGTGATGATAACACCATCAACTATAACATGAATACAAGCTTGAATGCCGGTGTATTGCTCCACTTGCATTTTTCAGAACATTTTGCAGTACAGCCGGAGCTAAACTTTTCAGGACAAGGGGCAGAGTACAAGTTTGCCACTGATAACGTTCACATCAATCTTTCCTATATCAATCTGCCGGTAATTTTACAGTTCATGTTTGCAGATGGATTTCGCCTTCAAACCGGACCGCAGGTAGGCGTATTGGTAAGTGCGCATTCCAAGTTGAATGATACCAGTACGGATATAAAATCGGATCTTAACAAGATTGATTTATCGTGGATGTTTGGTGCAAGCTATGTACATAGCTCAGGATTTGGTATTGATGCCCGCTATAACTTGGGATTGAGTAATGTAAACGAAGATGATTCGGAAAAAATAAAAAACAGTGTAATTGCCATTGCATTGTTTTACCAGTTTAAGGGGAAGGAGAAATAAGAGAACCCAACTTGCACATTCATCCGCTTGTGCCCGATAGAAATTTTTAAAAAACAAAAGCAGGCTAAATAAATTGAAAATTGAAAGTTGAAAATGCTAAATCATGCGCCAGCTAATTTTTCCCGAAGGGATTCCTTTGGAACAATTTTCAACTTTCAATTTTCCATTCAAAAAATTTTCTTTCCCAAAAAATATTTATTTATCGGTCTGTGACTCACCTCCTGAAATAGTCTAAATAAAAAAATGGCCAGTGAGGAAACCGACCCTTAAAGAAATTTATAATGTAGCTTTCGCTTTTATTGTCAAACTTTAAATAAAAAAAATGTTAGAAAAAAACAAAAAACAATTTGGTATATGGATGGATTCTCATCATGCTACCATTGTAGGAAGGCAGCATATTGATAATGGAGATTTCATTATTTTAGATCATGTAAAAAATCATGGCCCCGATAGCAATTCAAACGAAAATGCATCCAATCACCAGGAGATTGGCTTAACACAAAAATTCTTCAAGGAGATTGTAGCTAACATACCAAACATGGATGAAGTGCATGTTACGGGAACAGGACAGATCCAGGAGCAATTTATTAAATTTTTAGCCGACACTGCCCAATATAAAAACGTTGTTTCCAGTGAAAGTACTTCAAACAAAATGAGCGATGAGCAATTACTCGTTTTTATAACAAAGCACTTTAATTAATAATCTCTTTAAATAAGAAATCCAAACTACAAGTTTTGCGCCGTTTGTCGGAGACAAGACGGCGGCGGTCACGTTTTTTGGTTTTGGCTTTCGAAGGGTTGAAGGAACACCTACATTGGCTGAGATTGACTCACTATATAAAGCAGCCTCCAAATAAAAAAAAGAAGATTTATATTTACATAGATAACATGATATTTATTTTATGAATTTTCAAAAGCTATTATGTTGCACGATGCTCATGTTGATTACAATTGAGATTGCTGCACAAAATGATAATCGTCTTTACAATACATGGAAATTAGGAAATCAGGGCATGTCCTGGTCCTTTGCTGACAGGCACGATGATGATGTTGACAGGGGAACTGTGACCTTCGAAATGACACCATCCTCTATTACTGACCATTGCAGTTGTGAAGTGATCTTGTACCTGGACTTCGATTGGAGAAGTGCGAATGGAAAAATAAGTATGTATAATAAGGTGAATAATGCCTTTTTATCAGTAAAGGTAATAAGTACTGCAAGCGCTTCGGAGAAAGAGAAAGCATTGGCGGAGGAGAATTGTCCTATCAATGCAAATAAAGCACTTGCAAATTTTAAGCACACTTTTAAAAATAGTGATGAACTTGTTTATTTTATTAATGGGAATACATTAAAACTTGGGGGAACAACATTAACGGCTGTGTATCCTGTAAATAATCCGGCACCTGGAGGCAATACAAAAACAAATGATTCACCTGCAGCCACTGAAAAACCCAAGCCAAACAATGGTTTCCATACCTATGTTTGGGATAATGGATCGAAGTACGTAGGTGAATGGAAGGATAATAAAAGACACGGAAAGGGCACCTACACTGCTACCCTGGGTAGTGTGTATGAAGGTGACTGGGAAAATGATATAAGACAAGGACAGTGTAAACAAACCTGGCCGGATGGAAATGTTTATACAGGTGCATATATAAACAATCAACTCACCGGGTTTGGTACCTTAGACGAAAAAAGCACTGGTATTAAGTATGTAGGTGAATGGTTGAATTTCAAAAGGCACGGGCAAGGCACG
>JBKJNS010000314.1:0-3404 GCA_046593455.1 Chitinophagales bacterium
TCGGTTGGAAATATTTCCCACTGCACCTACAGCCTCGCGCGGGATGGTGGTAATTATAAGTTGAATGAAGATGTAAAATTTTTCGCCGAAGGAAAATATTTTATCGTGCTCAACACCAATGAAGGCGCTTTGAATTCAGGGTTTATAAGAATTGGAGAATGAAATTTCTTTTGAATACTTTTTCAATCAATTAGCTTTGCAGCTTAAATTTTTGAAATGAAAATTGCAGTTGTAGGCGCCACCGGTTTAGTTGGCTCAACCATGTTAAAAATTTTGGAGGAAAGGAATTTTGAGGTTACAGAACTCATTGCGGTTGCTTCTGAAAATTCTGTTGGTAAAGAAATTTCTTTTCAAAATAAAGATTATAAGTTGATTGGATTAGAAGAGGGTGTAAAGCAAAAACCTGTCATCGCATTATTTTCTGCAGGTGCAAAAGTTTCAAAAGAATGGGCGCCAAAGTTTGCAGGAGTTGGAACTACAGTAATAGATAATTCTTCTTGCTGGAGAATGGAACCCAATTTTCCGCTCATTGTTCCCGAAATCAATGGTGACGTTCTTACCCAAGAAAATAAAATTATTGCAAATCCAAATTGCTCCACCATTCAAATGGTGATGGTGCTGAATCCGCTTCATAAAAAATATTCAGTAAAAAGAATTGTTGTATCCACTTATCAGAGTGTAAGCGGTACGGGTGCAAAAGGCGTGAATCAGTTAATGCATGAGCGTGAAGGAATAAAATCAAATGAAGCATATCCGCATCAGATTGATTTGAATTGCTTACCTCACATAGATTCCTTTCTTGAAAATAATTACACCAAAGAAGAAATGAAGATGGTGAATGAAACAAGAAAGATCATGCGCAATAATAATTTGCAAGTAACAGCAACCTGTGTAAGAGTTCCCGTGCAAGGCGGGCACAGTGAAAGTGTGAATATTGAATTTGAAAATGATTTTGAACTGAATGATGTGATTGAATTGCTTGGTAGAACTGAGGGCGTAATTGTTGAAGACAAAATTTTAGAAAATATTTACCCAATGCCAATTAATGCAGAGGGAAAAGATGAAGTTTTCGTCGGCAGAATCCGCAGAGATTTTTCGAATCCAAAAACATTAAACTGCTGGATTGTGAGTGATAACCTTCGCAAAGGTGCAGCTACCAATGCAGTTCAGATTGCCGAATACTTGGTAGCGCACAAAATTATTTCTCAACAGGTTTCAGTTTAATTCCTGCAGTTCATTTCAGAAATCCCAATTACAAATTGCAAGAATTCACCAGCCAACAATTAGCACTCCGCAACGGACAAGATAAACCTGAAATCTGGATTGCCTACCTCGGAATTATTTATGATGTAACTGATTCGAGAATGTGGCTCAAAGGAAAGCACTATGAACATTGGGCAGGGCAAGATTTAACTGCCGAATTAAAAGATGCACCACACACAGAAAAAGTTTTTGAGAAATTAATTGTAGTTGGAAAGTTAATTTGATTTTTTTCGATTCAAAACCCAAAACTCAAAACTTAAAAATCTTTCTAATCAACAAGAGAAATATCAAACTGAACGAGATCAACAAAATCATTTACTCTCTCTTCCACTTCAGCTTGCGTTAATTCAATCAGCCGATCGGTACCAAATTTTTCTACACAAAAAGAAGCCATCGCCGAACCATAGATCACAGCGCGTTTCATGTTGTCGAATGAGATGTCATTTGTTTTTGCAAGATGCCCGATAAAACCACCTGCAAAAGAATCACCTGCACCGGTGGGATCAAAAACTTCTTCAAGTGGCAGAGCAGGAGCAAAGAATACATTCTTATCGTGGAAGAGTAATGCACCATGTTCTCCTTTTTTAATGATTAAATATTTAGGGCCGAGTTCCAATATTTTCTTTGCCGCTTTTACCAATGAATATTCATGCGAAAGTTCACGCGCTTCTGCATCATTGATCACAAGTACATCTACCATCGTTAATACTTCGAGTAATTCTTTTGGTGTGTTTTGCATCCAGAAGTTCATGGTATCAAGCACAATTAATTTCGGGCGCTTATGAATTCTGTTGATCACATTTTTTTGAATGGTTGGTGTAAGATTTCCCAGCATTAGAAAATCACAATCCTGATAACTGTCAGGAATAACAGGATCAAAATCAGCGAGCACATTTAATTCAGTTACCAGCGTATCGCGTGTATTCATATCTAAATGATATACACCTTGCCAGAAAAAAGATTTTTCATTTTCTTTTATCTGAACGCCTTCGGTTTTTACGCCTCGACCATTCAGCATTGTGAAATGATCTTTTGGAAAATCACCGCCCACCACTGAAACAAGATTAATTCTGTCAATAAAGTAGGAGGCAGATAATGAAATATAAGCACCTGTTCCCCCAATAATTCTTTCTGCTTTACCAAATGGAGTTTCGATGGAATCAAAGGCCACAGTTCCAACAATTAATATGCTTGAAGTTTTGTGGGTTGTACTTTTAAATGGTTTCTGCAGTGATTCTAATAAAGTCATTTGAGGGTTTGGTTGATCTTGCTTTAAGAGGATTATTATTTTCTTGTGGTTGCATTTAATGCTGCGAAGGTGTAAATAAAAAAGGGTGTGAGTGAATTACACATTCAACAGGTTAATCAACAATGCTGAAAAGGAATTGCGTGGCAGGATAAAAAAACATTTATGCTTTTGTTCAATTATCTATTTTGCAAAAAAAATAAATCATGTTTCAGCTCATTGCCGATTCGGGTTCGAGCAAAACCGACTGGAGATTGCTGATGGAAGACCAGCTTATTTCTACTGTTAAAACTGAAGGGTGCAACCCTTATTTCACTTCAAAAGAAATAATGATGGAAATGCTGGCTAAAAAACTTCTTCCGAAACTAAAATCAAAAAAGATTGATCAAATTCATTTTTACGGAGCAGGATGCAAAGCCATTGAGAAAAAAAATCAGGTGAAGGCAGCCCTTAAAGGTCTTTTTGAGATCACTGATATAAATGTTGAAACGGATATGCTTGGTGCTGCAAGAGCGCTGTTAGGTGATCAGGAAGGTTTTGCAGCGATTCTTGGTACAGGTGCAAATTCCTGCATTTATGATGGGAAGGAAATATTCAGATCTATGGATTCAATGGGATACATTTTGGGAGATGAAGGCAGTGGAGCGCACATAGGGAAACTGATTCTTAAAGAATGGTTAAGAGATGGGTTTTCTCCTAAACTCGAAGTAAAATTTTTTAAATTCTGCCAACTTGATCGTGATGCTATTATCAGTCGCGTTTATAATGAGCCGCATCCGAATCGTTTTTTGGCCGGCTTTGCAAAGTTTGCAAAAGAGAATATTGCATTTGAAAAAATTAAAGCAGTTGTTTACGATGCCTTCACCGATTTTATTATGGAAGTTCAAAACAGGTA
>JBKJNS010000460.1:0-4557 GCA_046593455.1 Chitinophagales bacterium
GCCCAGCGACATAATGTTAGAAGTGATTCCAAAAACACGCATCAGCATGAAACCTATTAATACTGAAAGCACGATAGAAATGATAGCAACTAATCCGCTTCTTAAATGAAAAAGGAAAAGAATCACTATGAATGATACGATTAAAAGTTCCTGCCACAATGCATCTTTCAAAGTTTTTATGGATGCAAAAATTAAATCGCTGCGGTCGTAAGCAATTTTAAATTTCACTCCCTGCGGAAGACCTTTCTCCACATCTTTCATTTTAATTTTCACACGCTCAATTACATCTTTCGCATTTTCTCCGTACCGTGCAACAACAATTCCACCCACCACTTCTCCTTCACCATTCTCATCCGTAATTCCTAATCTTAAATCGCTGCTCATCTGCACTGTTGCCACATCTTTTATTCTTACAGGAATTGATTTGAAACTACCAACGGAAATATCTTTTATGTCATCTATGTTTTCAATGTATCCTAATCCCTGAACCATCAATCCGGCAGAATTAAACTCATATAAACTTCCGCCTACATCTTTGTTGTTTGATGAAACAGCACGTGCAACATCCATCATCGAAATGTTGTAATACAAAAGTTTGTAAGGATTGACAGAAACCTGGTACTGCTTCTGAAAACCACCGAACGATGCAACTTCGCTCACACCATCCACATGTTGCAATCCGAATTTTATATACCAATCCTGCAATGCACGCAACTCGCCAAGATTATAACCCGGTGCATCCAGCGTGTACCAAAAAACATGACCAACACCTGTTCCATCCGGACCAAGTGAAGGAGTAATTCCTGCGGGTAAAAATTTCTGCGCATAATTTAATCTTTCGAGAACTCGTGTTCGTGCCCAATAAATTTCTGCATCCTCATTAAACACAACGAAAATGAAACTCATCCCAAACATGGAAGCAGCACGAATGGATTTTATTTTCGGAATGCCCTGAAGATTGGAAACTAAAGGATAGGTGATTTGGTCCTCCATTATTCGTGGATTCCGCCCCATCCATTCAGTATAAACAATAACCTGGTTCTCCGATAAATCCGGAATAGCATCAACAGGCGTGGTGTAAATCGAATACACACCGCCAACAATTATCATGACAATGCCCACCCATACCAAGAAGCGGTTATGTATTGACCAGGATATTATTTTTTCTATCATGATGGAATGATTTTATTTTTCTCTTTTGGAAGTTTTACATTGCTTCAAGAGTTTTATTACTATCCTGAAGCATGGTGTTCAAACACCAATTGGGCTTATTTCATGGAGCGAAGCGTAATAACCTATTCTTAAAAAGTTGTGAATGAATTTAAAAATTGTTCTCAGCATTATTGTTTTATAATTTTTGAAACAAAAGTTTGATTGGCTGCAATTATTTTCAGGAAATAGGTTCCGCATGGAAGTGAAGAAATTTTCACTTTCAATAAACCATTCACAACTGCGGAATTTAATTGTATTAAATTTTGACCAAGAAAATTTGAAATCGTGCAGGTTGCATTCGCATTTTGAATATTGTCAATGCCGATGAATATTTCTCCCGACAAAGAAGGATTCGGATAAATGTTGATTGGGGGATTATCAGAAATCCACGGAACAGAAGTGGTGACATTATAAGTGCCCTTTCGGTATTTTACTGTTCCTGAATTATCATCTTCCCAAACAACAAAAATATTTCCGTTTGATAGAGTTACATCAGCATTGGTAATATTATCCAAGTCAACTGTATCTGCTGTTTCAGGAAAACCACTATTGATATCATTTGTAAATAGTAATGGCAATTGATCTTCGCCATTTACATTTTGCTTCCAAACGATTGCTATTGCATTTCCTGATTTATCAATGCGCGGATAATTTTGCAAACCAAGTCCCGAAATATCTCCTGTTAATAATTGTGATGGCTTGGCGGCGGCACCGCTGATTGAAGATGTACTCCTGTAAACTCTGCTTAAGCCGCTTTCTCCATTCATAAAAACAGCATACAAACTATCGCCAATAATTACACCATCAGGTCCCGTAGCGGGACATGAAATGAGATTCCAATTATTCTGATCAACATTCCATCCTTCTGTAAAAGAAGTGCCTCCATCAGTTGAAATGCTTGCCCATGAATCGCGGATGTTATTCTGATTATTCCTGTATAGCATCGCAATGTTATTCCCTTCACCAACAATACCTCCGGGACAACAATCACAAACGAGTGCATCAGCACCACTCCAACCGCTTGCTTTTACATCGGTAGAAAAAGTATTTCCGTAGTCTGATGATTTAGCGACTGCCCAACGAGAATCTGCAAACATGTTATCGAATTTCATGAAGGCGACAATCGGATTTCCTGTAGCATCAACAGTTACAGCAGGAAAGCGGGAAAGACTATCAGCAATAAAATCAACCTGCGTGGGAACTGAAAATGTGATGCCTCCATCAAATGAAGTGACGATATAAATGTGACTGGTGGATTCTGTTTCCGGTGTTTGCTTCATCACAACATATACAGTATCGCCTTTCGATGCAATGTCAGGACCCATCCAGCTTGCAGTTGCAACAGTAAGCCATGAAGGATTTAATTTAACAGGCAATGTAAAAGCTGTTCCATTCCATCGGGAAAAGAAAATTGATTCATCAGACATTCTTCCCCATATCACAAGCGGATCACCAGAAGCATCTGCAACCACACGCGGGTGCATATTCTCATAAGCATTGCTTGCTACATTCATTCCCATCGACCATGCAATTTGGGCTTTTGCTAAATTATATTTTGAGATCATGGCTGTTATTAACAGTAACCAACTTAATATTTTCATTGCTTCAAAAATTTTTGGGTAAAGAATTTTTTTTAGTCATGCCGAATACATTTCAATTAATCAGGCAATCGTTTTTGCACATTGTCAGAATTATTTCCATTGTTAAAGTCATAGAATTTTGTTAAGGTAAGTGTTTTTTCATTTGTTGTTTTTTAGCTCTCACTCATCGTATCGTAAATCACGCATTAGCTTTGATTTACTTTTACAAAAAAAATACATCATGAAATATTATATCCTCTTTTCTATTTTGATTATAATATTCTTTTCGTCATGTAAAGATAAATGCAATGAAGCCGGCACAGGTGGCAGCATTACCATTGCTGCATTTCCAATGCATCATACAACACCTATAATTAGTAGTGACACTTACCCCGATTCGGCATTTGTAAAATTCAATACGCAGGATTTTCCCGGCACGGCTGCATCTGTTTACGACTTGGTGCTTGAAGGCGAAGCAGGAGAAGATCACATACACATCGAAAATTTAAAATGCGGCGATTACTTTATATACATGACGGGGTTTGATACCGCTATCAGCCAAAGAGTAACAGGCGGCATTCCTTTTCATGTTGATGAAAATGCACCCTCAGAAATAGATTTAAATATTCCGGTGACGGAATAATTTTAAATGAATTTTTTTTGCTGTTATGTCTTTCAGCATCTTTAGAAAATATCGGGCTTTAGATCTTTATTATAAAACACATCTTCAAGTTAGTTATCTTTAAAGATCAAATTTTTTATTCATGATTGAAAATAATTTTTGATGAAGACAATTGCAGACCAACATTTTTTATCCTTATTTTAATTCAGTAGATAAATTTAATACGTAAGAGTTATTCCTGCGCCTATTCCCATATCACTATCATAGTGAGTTGAAGCGGAAATATATTTTGTGAGTACATACCTGAAACCTGCCTTATATTCTTTATCAGTATTAATCATCCAGTTAAAACGCAAACGAGGCGCAACAGAAATATCTTCACGCGATAATTGGAAACGAAATTTCCCGTCACCATCAACTCTTAGATCTGCAATTACAAGCATTGGTAGTGTGTAGGCGATACCTGCAATTGCGGTGTGGCGATTATTTTTATTACTTACTTGTCCGAACCAGTTTTTTTCTTCGTTGCCGAAAATATTTTTGGGGCTGCCTTCCAAATCAAAAAAGTTTTTTTGCGGGCTTCCTTCTTTTTTAAAATGATAATCGAAACCAACATAAGGAAACCACCATTGCATTCTGCCTACATATCTTCCTAACATTGTTTCGCTTTCGTAGCCATGTTCATCGTGATAACCCAAATGCCAGAGAGTGCTCAATTTCCACCTGGTTTGGGAAAGCATAAATTCTCCGTCGCTTCCATTACTTTCAATGCCGAGCCTGCCCATTGGATGAAGTCTTCTGTCATCAGAATTTAAACCGCGCCTGGCAACTTTAGCGTTCGGAAGGTCAGGGTTTGCAGGAGAATTTTCGTAGCTGAAAACTCTGCCCATGCCACTCATCATGTGATATAAAATATGACAATGAAAAAACCAGTCGCCACCGGGTTCTCCGGCATAAAATTCAATGGTATCGCGCTCCATTGGCATAATGTCAATGATGTTTTTCATGGGTGCGTATTCGCCTTGTCCGTTCAGTAATCTGAAATCATGGCCATGCAAGTGCATTGGATGCCGCATCATACTGTTATTGAATAAAATAATTCTCAGCCGTTCTCCCTTTTTAATCATAATCTTATCGCTTTCA
>JBKJNS010000372.1:0-3121 GCA_046593455.1 Chitinophagales bacterium
AAAAGCAGGAAACGAAATATTTCTGCGGTAACGATACAATTGATAGTTATCAGTGTTGCAAAATTTATCATTTCCTTTATGATAAATTTTGGAACACTGATAACTATCAATTGTATCGTTACCGCAGAAATATTTCGTTTCCTGCTTTTAGTTTTTGTAGTTTAAATGAAGACTATGGCAAGGGTGATACTACCACGGGAGAACCTCACGGTTCAATTAATGGAATGCTCGATTACAGTGATAGTATTGTCGATAAATCAAATATGTATAAGATCAAAGTTTTTATACGCGATTTATTTTCATATAACGACAGCGTTATTGTATATCCCGATTCAGGTTTCGCCGATATTACACCAAGAAGACTTCAGAATTTTTTGCCGCCCGAAGGTTCAATGCTTAGTTGGCAAACAATGCATAATAATCAAGTAGTACAAGGAGATACTTTTATTTTTAGCGGTAAGCTGATAACCATTCCGCAGGTTAAAATATATAAAGACACTTCTACATTGACGATCACCATTGTTCCTTTCCAAAAATATTTTCGAGATTTTGATGCAGATAATTTTGGTGATGTAAGCAATACCATTCTTTCGGCTTCACCACCTGCCGGATATGTTATCGATAGTACAGATTGTAATGATGGAAACTATAATATACACCCCGGAGCTACTGAAGTCTGCAATAGCTTAGATGATAATTGTAACGCAAGCATTGATGAGGGTTTAGCTATAAGTATTTATTATCAAGATGCAGACAATGACACCTATGGTAATGCAGATATGGCTATCGTCTTGTGCGAACAACCAGTAGGATATGTTTCAGACAGTCTGGATTGCGATGACAATAATATAAATGTTAATCCCTCGGTAACTGAAATAACCAATAATGGAATTGACGATGATTGCGATGGTTACATTGATGAATTCGGAGTTAGCATATCAGAAACTGAGAAAGGATATTTTAATATTTCTCCGAACCCATCAAATGGTATCTTTCAAATAAACTTCAATACCATACAAGAACAAAGTACAGTTCTTTCAATTACAAACCTTCTTGGTCAAAAGGTATTCGAAGAAAAGTTGGAGGAAAATATTTTAGTTCAATCAATTGATCTTTCAGCAGAGGAAAAGGGAGTTTATATCCTAAAGTTAAAAAGCAAGAATGAAATTAGCATCCTGCAACTAGTGATCCATTAGGCTATTTAATCAGAATTCCTTTAACTCATTTTTTCTTTGCAGAAAATCAGAGCGAATTGTTTTTTTAATTTTCATTGCAATTAATATTGACTATTATTTCAAAGTTTTATTAAATTAAATAATCTCAAACAAAGAATTAAGAAGTCAAGTCAATTTTTTTTATTGAGCAATCAAAATGAACAACGCTTCTAAAACTCATTTACTTTTGATCGCATGTTTTTTAATGACATCATTGGTCAATCTGTTGTAAAAGAAAAACTTTTGCTCAGCATACAACATAACCGTGTAAGCCATGCACAACTATTCTTAGGCCCCGAAGGAAACGGAGCACTCGCACTCGCACTTGCATACGCTCAATTCATCAACTGCGAAAACAAATTGGAAAACGATAGCTGCGGAAAATGCTCTTCGTGCATCAAGGCACAGAAGATGATTCACCCCGATATTCATTTTTCATTTCCAGTATTCAAACTAAAAACCGGCAGTGAAAACCCGGCTCTCAGCAGTGACTTTAGCAAACAATGGCGTGAAGCGGTAATTGTAAACCCATATCAAAACATCAACGATTGGTTAGATTTTATTAGCTCAGAAAATAAGCAAGGAAATATTTCGGCAGAAGAATGCAGGGTGATGATTCATAAACTTTCATTAAAAACTTATGAATCAAAACACAAAGTGATGATCATTTGGCTTGCTGAATATTTGAGAAAGGAAGGAAATATTTTATTGAAACTTTTAGAAGAGCCACCCGAAAACACACTGCTGATTTTGATTGCCGAAAATCGCGAGCAGGTGTTGAACACCATTCTTTCGCGCTGCCAGATCATTGCCATCCCGCGCATTGATGATAATGATTTGCTCGATGATTTAATGATGAAACACAATCTTAATCTTGAAGCGGCAAATAAAGTTTTACGGCAATCACAGGGTAACTATCGTGAAGCTTTGCGGCTTATTGTTAATACAGAAGAAGATGAACCGGAAATTCTTAAACGCTGGATGCGTTTGTTAATTGACAAAAAATCATCTGTTGAATTGGTAAAGTGGGTAGAAGAAATATCAAGAGCAGGAAGAGAAAAACAAAAACAGTTTTTAAGATACACACTTGAGTTTATAAGAGAATGTATTGTAATGCATTATTCAGGAGAAGCAATCAGTAATTTATATGATGAAGAAAAGAAAATGGCAGCCTACCTGTTGCAACGATTGAAAACTGAAGAATGGAAAATAATTGACGAACGCATCGAGCAATCACATTACCACATCGAACGTAATGCATCACCAAAAATTCTTTTCATGAATCTTTCTCTTCAAATTCAAAATATTATCAGTGCTAAAAAATTATCTTTGGCGAGTTGATTAAAAAAACTAATTGATAATTACTGAACATCAATCAGTGAAAATTTTACCGATCTATTATTTTTCTTAGCGCAAATTGAACAGTTAATCATTATACACCAATCATGAGTTGTAACGGCTGTACCACAGGAATAAATGGAAAACCAAGCGGTTGTAAAAGCAATGGCTCATGCAGCAATGGCGGTTGCAATCGCTTGAATGTGCATGATTGGTTAACAGATATTCCGGTGGTTGATGAAGCATCAGCACCACGTTTTATTGAAGTAAGTTTTAAGAACGGCGCACGCAAAGAATTCTACCGCAATTTACATCGCTTGCTTATTGATGCTCATGATGTGGTAGTAGTTGAAAGCGGAACCGGCGGTTATGATGTTGGTGTTGCTTCAATGACGGGTGAGTTGGTAAAACTTCAAATGAAACGCAAGCGGGTTCCGGAAAACTCCGATGATATCAAAGGAGTAATTCGAATTGCCAATGACTATGATTTAAGGAAATGGGAAGAGGCCCGCATTAAAGAAAAAGAAACCATGGTTCGGGCAAGAGCAATGGCAAGGCAAATGGAATTG
>JBKJNS010000398.1:0-4880 GCA_046593455.1 Chitinophagales bacterium
GTTGCAATTCTGATGATGAGATAATAGATGAATGTAAATGCAACGCCTACCATTATTCCTTTCAATGCATCAATATCAAAATAGAAAGTTGCTGCCAGTGTACTGATCAACGGGAGAATAAAGTAAATCGCCTTCTGTTTTTTTTCACCTTCAAAAATCTCCAGCTTAACGGTAGATAATTTTCTTCCATCAGGAATTGTTTTACCTGTTTCTTCTGCACGAAGTATGGCTGATTTCATTTTACCAAAAATTGGAATTACTCCCATGATCACCAATGGAATCAGTAATACCGAAACCCAGCCATAAGCAACAAATGGAATTACATTCAAATATGCTTTTACTTCTTCGCCTTGCAAAGCCATATTACTTTTTACCATGATGCCACCTATAAAAATAGTCCATGTTGAAATAGGAAAGATCACGCTCCATGGCGGTGCGGTAGTGTTTACTATGTAAGCAAGGTATTCACGAGGCACTTTAAAATGATCAGTGATTTTTTTCATAGTGATACCTACGGTGAGCGCGCTCAGGTAGTCATCTAAAAAAATAAAAAGACCGAGTCCCCATGTACCCATAAGCGCAGCTCTTTTACTTTTTATTTTGGTAAGCATTACTTCACCAAACTTTAAAGCGCCGCCGCTTCTTACAACCAATCCAATCAGAGAACCATACAAGCCGCAAACAAGAATTACCCAAACAGTACTCTCATCTTCCATCACTTTGTAAAGGGTATCAACAAAGCCTGTGAAAAAATTTGTTTGGGTATGAATGCCGATGATGATGAAACCTACTATGCAACCAACAAGCAAAGCTTCAAATGAACTGCGCCAAATAATTGCAAGAACAATTACAACAAGCGGAGGAATAATTGCGAGTGCGCCGTAGTCCATTGCGTGAATATAGGATAGCCAAGCAACTCTGTTAATATATTTTACTTCACATTCGAAGGAAATTTTTTCAATACCCGAAAAACTATTTCTTCTTGATAATTTCCTTCCGGAATTTTATACCCCAGGTTAATAACTCCTCCAGCAAACTTTCGAGCGATTTGCCTAAAGGCGTTAATGCATATTCAACAGTTACTGGCTTGGTATCGTATACTGTTCGGGTAATGAGCTGCGTAATTTCCAGTTCACGCAGTTCTTTCGAAAGCATCTTTGGTGAAATGTCGGCAACATCACGTTGTATTTCTCCAAATCGCTTTTTGCCATAGGAAAGCGATATAATAATCGGGAAACGCCACTTACCATTGATGGCTTCAAGGGCATCTTTTATCGCCATCAGTTTTTGAGGGCATGCTTCTTTATCTTTCATGGTTACTGCTTTTAACCTGCTTACTTGAAGGTAAGTACTTTACATTAGGTAAGTACTATACTTTAGATAGCAAATGTAAATACTTTTGTAGAAACAAAAAATAAAACTATGACTACTTACAAAATTGATCCATCTCATTCAGAGATTCATTTCAAGGTTAAACACCTTATGATTAGTACCGTAACCGGCAGCTTTAAGAAATTTGATGCTTCAATGGAAACAAACCAAGAAGATTTTTCAGATGCCAAAATTTCATTTTCAGCAGAAACATCAAGCATTGATACCAATGATGAAAGACGTGACGGACATCTCCAAAGTGCTGACTTTTTTGATGCAGCAAATCATCCGAAAATTTCTTTTATTTCAACTTCCCTAATTAAGAAAGGCGAAGGTGAATTTGAAGTAACAGGTGATCTTACTGTAAAAGATATTACTAAAATAGCAACATTAAAAGTTACTCATTTGGGAACTATGACCGATGGTTATGGACAAACAAAAGCAGGATTTGAAGTTGAAGGAAAAATCAATCGCAAAGATTGGAATCTCGGCTGGAATATGCCAATGAATAACGGAGGCTTACTGGTGAGTGATGAAGTAAAACTGATCCTGAATGTGCAGATGACTAAGCAGGTTGATCTTGCTTCTAATGTTGCTACGGTTAAAGAAGAAGCGGTTGCTTAATAGTAAGAACACAGCACGCTCACTTATTCAGTTTTAGAAGTGATAAAATAAATTGCCCCTCAATTTAATTTAAATTGAGGGGCAATTTATTTATTCAGGCTATTCCTTATAAACCGCCAATCGTAATAAGTTTTTTCTTTAAGTATTCATACAAACCTTCGCTGCCGCTTTGGTGACCAATTCTGCTTTGTTTGGAATAACTAAACAAAACTTCGGCACCCTACAGCATTCAGTCGTTGATTCCAATAATTCCGAATTTTAATTTTATATAGCCGAAAATTAAAATTTAATACAGATCGTAAACATAACCGAGTATGGTAATACTGAGAACCATGTAAAGAATTGTGAGCGGAAAACCAACTTTAACATAGTCTCTGAATTTGTAACCACCAGGGCCATAAACCATCAAGTTGGTTTGATATCCTATTGGTGTAATGAAATCACCACTGCCGGCAAATGCAATACCGAGCATAAATGGAATGGGATTAAGGCCCATAGTCTCGCAAGTTGAAAGCGCAATGGGGATGGTGATGGCAACAGAAGCAGCATTGGTCATAAATGCTGTAAGAACATTTGTGATCAGGTAAATTCCGGCAAGCACTCCAATAACACCAAAAGGGAGCAGTACAGCAATGAGGCCGTCGGCATAAAACTTTGCAGCACCACTGGCAGAACGTGCTTTGCCTATCGCCAATGCAAAAGCAAGCATAATGATTAGGTTAAGATCTAACCCTTCCTTTACATCTCTTACTCTAATCACTTTTAAAAGAAGCATTGCACCCGCAGCAATCAAGAGTGCTGAAAATAAATTCACCAAACCAAATGCAGCCAGAGCTATTGCAATTATTGTTGATCCCAATAACATAAATGACTGTTTGCGACCAATTTTCCTACTTGTTTTTGTTTTGCCGATTACCAAAAGGTCACGACTTCCTGCCACATGGAAGTTAAAATCGGGGCCGGGAAGAATAAGCATGAGGTCACCTGATTTCATTCTTATGTCGCCGATTTTACCTGCTAATTTTTCTCCATTACGGTGAATTCCAACAATAGAAGCATCGTACTTCGGCCTGAAGTCTGTTTGATTTACATTTTTTCCAACCAAATATGAATCTGGGTTTATTACAACCTCATGAAAGTTAATATTATCTGCGGATGATATGATGCCTTCGCCATTACTTAAAGCAATACCTCGGTTAGATCTTATTAGTTCGGTAATTCGTTCAGTGTTGCCGGCAAAAATTAACAAGTCGCCTGCAACCAACTCTTCGGTAGTGGGCACCGGAGAAATTTTTTGATCGTGCCTTATCATTTCTACAAGATATAATCCATCCGGGTGCCCAAGGTTTGCCACTTCAATACTTTTACCAATTAAAACTGAATCTGATGTGATTACACATTCTGTAAGATATTCTCTTGCATTATTGCTAAATGATGATGCAGGATCCTGGCGTATTGGAAGTAACCGATGACCTATAAATTGAAAATATAAAATGCCCATAAGAGCAATTGGAATTCCAACTGCACTGAATTCAAACATACTTAAAGGGCGCAAACCACTCTCCACCATTAACCCGCTTACTATAAGGTTTGTTGATGTACCAATAAGTGTCGCCATGCCTCCCATAATGGTTGCATAAGATAAGGGTATCAAAAGCTTTGATGCTGCAACTTTATTTTTCTTTCCCCATTCCTGAACATAAGGAATAAGTAATGCAACAATGGGTGTATTATTAACCCACGCCGAAGTAAAACTTACAAATGTTGTAAGCCTCCATAAGAAACCCTTGTAGGAGAGATCGCCTTTAAATAATGTTTCAAATAATCTGGTTACTAAATCTGTTTTCCGTAAACAATCAGCCAGGATTACAAGAACTATTATCACTGCTATCTGCTCATTTGAAAAACCCTCAAGCACTTCCTTAGGACCAATAATCCCCGAGATCAGTAATGCTACAATCGCAAAAAGAAAAGAAAGTGTTGGTCGAATAAACTCCATGTAAAGAGCAATTACAAGAAACAGTATCACTGCTGATACGATAATAATTTGTAAATCCTGTGGCATAAATCTTAATTTAGAATTGAGTTTGGTTTATAATAATTAAAAATGAACGAATACAATTAAGCTTTTGATGAATAGCTTTAATTTCATAATCAATACTTAATCTATATATTTAGTAGATTTTCTGCAAAAATAGAACTGCTTTTCAAAAATCCAAGTATTTTAAGAGAAACCTTAAAAAAGATTTAAAACGATAATTATTATTAATTGGGTTGGTATTATTCTTAAAGGAAATGAAAGGTGGTCACAAACTTCCAATTGTTATGAGCTTCTTCTCCAGGTATTCATACAATCCTTCGCTACCGCTTTCGTGACCGATACCGCTTTGTTTCCAACCACCAAATGGAGCCTCGGTTCCCTGTGGCATCCAGTCGTTAATGCCAATCATACCAAACTCTAATTTTTCGGAAAGAAGAATGGAAGTTTTTAAATCATTGGTCCATACATAAGCAGCGAGACCATAAGGTGTGTTGTTTGCTTTTTGAATTACTTCATCAATAGTATCAAAAGGAATTACAGGAAGTACTGGCCCAAAAATTTCCTGCTCATAAAATTTCGCTGTTGCATTTCTATCAGCGATCACAGTTGGTTCGATAAAAAATCCTTTGTCTTTTGTTGTTCCGCCAATCATTACTTCTGCACCTTCTTCCTTTGCCTGTGAAATTATTTTTAATACTGCCTCCTGCTGGCGCTTATTAATCATTGGCCCCATGCGGGTTGTTTCACTCCATAAAACAGGAAACGGCTTGGATGAAACAACCCGCATGGGGCCAATGATTAATAAGCGCCAGCAGGAGGCAGTATTAAAAATAATTTCACAGGC
>JBKJNS010000021.1:0-9737 GCA_046593455.1 Chitinophagales bacterium
ACCCGGACCAACGGCAATAGATTGGGTGCCAAGGAGCATTTGCCCGTTGCCTTCAATCACATAAACCTGTTCTGAATGTTCTGTATGTAAATGCGGTTTTACTACATCTTTAATCCAGATCAATGTGCTGGTAACACTCGAATCGGAATTTATTTGTTGCGATACAATATTATCATAGGGTTGTTTCTGTTTTAATGCAGGAAGGTTTTCAACCTTTTGAGAAAAAGCATTGAAAGAAAAAATACAGAGTGATGAAGAAAGAATTAAAAAGCAATTGCGCATGTTCAGGATTTTTGAATGCGCAAATTAAAATAGAAGTAATGAATAGAAGAAAAAACTTACGCCACCTTTAACTGGCGAAGTTTAGATTTTGTAATTCGCTCTTCCGAAAGTTCACGAGTAACTGTAAATTCCTTGATGTCTTTTTGGGAAGGAAGATTAAACATCACATCATTCATGATTGTTTCGCAGATAGAGCGAAGTCCGCGTGCACCGAGTTTATACTCAACTGCTTTGTCAATAATAAATTCAATGGCATCATCTTCAAAATCAAGAACAACATTTTCAAGTTCAAACAATTTCTTGTATTGCTTAATCAATGCATTCTTTGGTTCGGTAAGAATTCTTTTTAATGCATCCCGATCGAGTGGTTCAAGATAAGATACAACCGGTATGCGGCCTACCAATTCAGGAATCAATCCAAATGCTTTTACATCTTGCGGGGTGATGTACTGAATTGAATTTCCTCTCTCCTGTTTTTCACGTTCTACATCAGCTCTAAATCCTATTACGTTTGCCTTATTTCTTTTTGCAATCACTTTATCAATTCCATCAAATGCACCGCCACAGATAAACAGAATATGAGTGGTGTTGAGTTTCACCATCTTTTGTTCGGGATGTTTTCTTCCTCCCTGTGGTGGAACCAAAACATCAGCCCCTTCCAATAATTTTAAAAGACCTTGTTGAACTCCTTCACCACTTACATCTCTGGTGATGGATGGGTTATCTCCTTTGCGCGCAATTTTATCAATCTCATCTATGTAAACAATTCCTTTTTCGGCAGCCGCAATATTATAATCGCAAGATTGAAGCAAGCGGGTAAGAATGCTCTCGACATCTTCACCCACATAACCGGCTTCTGTAAATACGGTTGCATCAACAATTGCAAAAGGAACATTAAGAAAACGTGCAATGGTGCGCGCGAGTAAAGTTTTTCCGGTGCCGGTTTCACCTACTAACAGAATGTTTGACTTTTCAATTTCCACATCATCTTTAGAAACATGATTGAGGCGCTTATAATGATTGTATACCGCTACAGCTAAAACTTTCTTTGCTTCTTCCTGCCCAATTACATATTGATCTAAAAATGCTTTGATCTCTGCAGGTATTTTTATGGAAGGATGTGAAGAAAAATTAGCAGTATGCTTTTTATCACCCAACTCCTCATCAATAATAGTTAGTGCCTGCTCAACGCACGCTTCACAGATATAAGCATCCTGCCCCGAGATAAGAATAAGTGTGTCTTCCTTTTTCTTTCCACAGAAGGAACATTTTTCGGCTGTCTTTTTCATATCGGTAGTTAGGTGTTCGATAAAGATGCTGCATTTAATGCTATGGTTGCAAACTTAATTACATCACCAACAGCATTATGTTTGATTGCTATTGTTTGTGCACTTCTATTTAAAAAGTGAACTCAACTTATTTCACTTCCAAAGTTATGAGAAATGAAATTATTTTTTTGGAGTATCCAGTTTGCGATCTTTATTGCGAACCAGTACTTCATCAATCATTCCATATTCCTTTGCTTCGTCCGCCATCATCCAGTAATCTCTGTCTCCGTCTTTTTCTACTTTCTCAAACGGCTGACCTGAGTGAAGAGCAATGATCTCATATAATTCCTTCTTCATTTTCATAATCTCGCGCGCTACAATCTCAATATCACTTGCCTGTCCTTCGGCACCACCCATTGGCTGGTGAATCATAACTCTTGCATGTTTAAGAGCTGTGCGTTTTCCTTTTGCTCCTGCACATAATAATACTGCTGCCATCGAAGCTGCAATTCCTGTACAGATCATTGCTACATCAGCATTAATATATTGCATGGTATCGTAAATGCCCAAGCCCGCATACACAGAACCACCAGGGCTGTTTACATAAATCTGTATGTCACGCTTGGCATCAACGCTATCAAGAAAAAGCAATTGCGCCTGAATTACATTGGCAACATAGTCATTGATGGGATCTCCCAAAAAAATTATGCGATCCATCATTAAGCGTGAGAACACATCCAATTGCGCAACATTCATTGGGCGCTCTTCAATAATATATGGCGTGAGCGCGGTGATGTTTCGCTTAAGAATTCCTTCTACATGCATGCTGCTCATACCGCGGTGCTTAACCGCATACTTCATAAATTCATTGTTATTCATTTTGATATTATTTTTTTAGTGGTGGAAAAATTCATGCTCTTCGACTTTTTTTTCTTCAATCAAAACTTTTTCTTTTAACACAACAAAGAGTTTTTCGTTCAGCACCTTGGCTCTAAGTCTTGAAGAACTGTTGGGATCTTTGAGAACCGAATCAATAATGTTATCGAGCGATCCCGGATTTTGATCAAAGTAAGATGCATCTCCAAAATAACTGATCACATCTTTCTTTGCTTCATTCTTCATTTCATCATCAGTAACCTGCGTATCGTAATTTTTTGCAAGTTGTTCGAAAATTAAATCCCATTTTATTTGCTCAATTGATTGTGCAAGTTGCTGATCTGTCATTTCAGGCTTGTCCTTTTCGCGTGTTTCATTCATAAGTCTGAATAAAAAATCAACCGGTAATTTCATTTTTGTTTCTGCCAATAAGTAATCCTGAATTTCGCGATCTAATTTTGAAAAAGAATAATTATTGTATTCAGTAGAAAGGTCTTCTCTTATTTTTTCCTTCATTTGGTTTTCATCAGCAATTTTTCCTTCACCATAAACTTTATCAAAAAATTCATTATTCAACTCTGCCTTTTCTACTCTAACAATATTTTTAAGATTGAATCGAAACCGATCATTCATATTTTCTGCCTTATTATGATCGGTATGAAGAATATGGTGAATTATCAACTCATCATCATTACCAAAGACAGTCTTAATATTCAAATCAGTTGATTCTTCCTTTTTCAAATTCAACAAAACATTTTTTGAAACATCATCTTTAACAAGGTTTAATGAGAATGAGGATGCGCCGCTGATTCCTTCTTCTTTAATGATTCCCTGCTCATCCAATTCTTTCCAATCACCAATTAAAACATCGCCATCAATTGAAGATTCGGGATATTCTCGTTTTCCTTGTCGCGACCTAAGACGTTCGATTTCTTCATTTATTTTTTCATCGCTCACCTCCAATATTTTTCTGGTAAAAGATTTTCCTTCAACAGCCGGAAGCTCAAAATCGGGGAAAGTGCCCACTTCAAAACCAAACGTATAAACTGTGGGGTTTTTAATATCAATGCTTTGCGATTTCGCAGTGAATGGCAATGGCTGGCCGATTACTTTAAGTTCTTTTTCTTTAATAAAATTGTTTACCGAATCTGAAAGAAGTTTATTGAGTTCTTCGGCAAGAACACTATTTCCATACATTTTTCTTGCAATACCCGCAGGAACTTTTCCAGGGCGAAATCCATCAATTGCAATTTTTTTGCTGAGTGATTTTATTTCTTCATCAACTTTAGTTAGATAATCCTGAGGGTCAATGTCGACTAATAACTTATAATGATTGTCTGCTACATTTTCTTGTGTAATGTTCACTCTTGTTTTGTTTTAAGTTAGCAATGCCTGCGATAGCATCGCAGTTTTTTAGTTAAAAAATCGAGTGCGGATAAAGGGACTCGAACCCCCACGCCTTTCGGCAATAGATCCTAAGTCTATCGCGGCTACCAATTACGCCATATCCGCAAAGGGCTGCAAATCTATGCAATGAAAAAGTGAAAAAAGCAGGAATTAAAAATTTAATCAGGAGAAAAAGAAAAGCCGCTCAAACAGCCGAGGGGGAATTGTGTCAGGACAACGCCAGAAGGTTAAAACACCAAAAAACCAACCGGACTTTCGGAAATCGTTGAGCGGCTTACTAATTTAACTACCCAAAAATAAGTAACTAATATTAGTAAATCTAATTTTTATCGAAAATTATTTTTCAACATCCAATTAACAGAAAAAGAAAGTAGGGGAAATCTTTAATCAACAAGGCCATTTTGAACTGCATACCTAATTAAGCCGGCAGTATTCTTTACACCAATCTTTCTCAAGAGATTTTTACGATGTGTAATAATAGTCATGGGGCTATTATTTAAATGTTTGGCAATTTGTTCATTAGTCATTTCTTGCGCAATAAGTTTTACGATCTCAAGTTCGCGCTTGGTGATATTAGGGTGTCTTACATCAGCACTTTGAACAGGCTCCGATTTATTGTCGAGCATTCGATCAATTAATTTCATCGAAACTTCATTGCTCAAATACCTTTCACCGTTACTAACTTTTGTGATTGCTGAAAGAAGTTCGGATCTTCCTGTGGTTTTTAGTAAATATCCCGAAGCTCCGGCTTTCATCATATCTGAAATTGATTTTGAATCTTCATGCATCGTTAAACCTATCACCTTAACTTTTGGAAAGTTGCTCATGATAGCTTTTGTTGCTTCAATGCCATTAACTTTTGGCATATTAACATCCATTAAAACAACATCAACATCTTTTGATTTAAGTATCTCGAGCAATTGCTCACCATCTGCAGCTTCGCCTGCCATACTTACTTCATTAATATCTTTTAACAAAGCTTTAATGCCTTCAATAAAAATGAAATGATCATCGGCAATAACAATTTTTATTTTTCCTTTTGTACTGGACATAATCGAATGGATAGCTTTAAATTATCATTTGGTTAAGCATCAAAGAAACAATATATTTTGATATAAAATCAAGACTTCATTCCCAAACTTATATTCTGTACCACAAATTTTTACAAATAAATTTTTCTTAAAAAAACAAAACAAGCACAAGTGTTTCAATTAATATTGCTGTGAAAGCACGATTGCAGTAACTAAATAAAGATGGAAGAATCAGTAACAGCCATAACAGAGCAGGAGAATAAAGAAATAGTTAAGCAATACAGAAACCTGCTTGCTTCACTAAAACCGCAGTTGCAAAAAGGCGATAAAAAATTAATTCGCCTTGCTTTTGAAATTGCCTATGATGCTCACAGAAATCAAAGACGTAAATCTGGAGAGCCTTACATACTTCACCCGCTTGCAGTTTCACAATTGGTGGCGAGTGAAATTGGTTTGGGAGCCATTGGTGTAATATGTGCTTTGCTTCATGATACAGTTGAAGACACTGAGGTTACTTTACCCGATATAGAGCGTGAATTTGGAAAGGCCACAGCAGAAATAATTGACGGGTTAACCAAGATCTCAGTGATTTTTGATGTGCACGGTTTTATTCAAGCTGAAAATATTCGAAAGATTATGCTCACTCTTTCTAAAGATGTTAGAGTGATATTAATCAAATTAGCGGATCGGCTGCACAACATGAGAACCATGGAATCAATGCCACGGCCTAAACAAATTAAGATTGCTTCAGAAACAATCTACCTTTATGTTCCACTCGCACACCGCCTTGGTTTGTATGAAATAAAAAGTGAACTGGAAGATCTTTCAATGAAATACAGCGAACCAAAGATCTACAATGATATTTCCAACAAGATCAAAGAGTCGAAAAAAGAACGCGAACATTTTGTCAGCGATTTTATTAAACCAATCAAAGAAAAACTTGATACTGCAGGTCTGCAATATGAAATTTATGGAAGACTCAAATCTATTCACTCCATCTGGAGAAAAATGCGGGAGCAAGGAATTCCTTTCGATGAAGTGTTTGATAAGTTTGCAATTAGAATCATTGTTAAAGCAGATATTAATCATGAGAAATCGGCCTGTTGGCGGGTGTATTCATTTGTATCAGATATATATCGCCCAAATCCCGATCGATTGCGTGACTGGATTTCAACACCCAAAGCAAACAGTTATGAAGCATTACATACAACTCTAATGAGTAATGATGGCCAGTGGGTAGAAGTTCAGATAAGAAGCGAGCGCATGAATGAAATTGCAGAGAAAGGTTATGCGGCTCATTTTAAATATAAAGAAAAAGACAAACAGTTTGCCGATACAGCTGTTGATGATTGGCTGAAAAGAATCAGAGAAGTTCTGGAAAATCCCGAAACCAATACACTCGATTTTATTGATGACTTTAAACTGAATTTGTTTGATGAAGAGATTTATGTTTTCACACCCAAAGGCGAGCTAAAAATTCTTCCTGCCAAATCTTCGGTGCTTGATTTCGCTTTTGAAATTCACAGCGACATTGGGAAGCGTTGCATTGGTGCCAAAGTGAATCACAAGATTGAACCCATCAGTTACAAATTAAGAAATGGCGACCAGGTTGAAATACTCACATCGAAAAAACAAAAACCTGCTGATGATTGGGTGCAGCATGTGGTTACAGCCAAAGCCAAGTCGATGATTAAAGATGTTTTGAAAGGTGAACGCAAAAGAATTATGGTAATTGGTAAAGCATCGTTAGAAATAATTTTCAGGGAAAAGAAAGTTGCTTTCAATACCCACAACATCAATAAGGTGCTAGACTTTTTTAAAATTTCTACTGCCAATGATTTTTACTACAGCATCGGGGTAGGTAATTTTAAGAAAAGTGATATGGACCATTTTACCCGCAATGGTGATAACATTGAAATCAAAGATGCAGCAAAACATGACCAGGATATTGAACTTGCGATTAAGAACAAATTGGTTTCTAACTCCAACTTGTGGATGTTTGGCAAGGGAGCAGATACAGTTGACTATAATCTTGCAAGTTGCTGCAAGCCCATACCGGGTGATGAAGTTTTTGGATTCGTGAATAAGAATAAAGAAGTTGAAATACATCGCAACAATTGCCCGAAGGCGATCAACACCATTGCCAAGTATGGATACAACATTGTGAGAACTAAATGGACGAAGCAACACCAAATTGCTTTTCTAACCGCACTAAAAATTAATGGCATTGATGATGTTGGCGTAATGCAAAAAATCACGAATGTTATCTCGGGCGATCTCAAAGTAAATATTCAATCCATTTCAATTGATACCAATGATGGAATTTTTACCGGCATTATTAAAGTGTTTGTGAAAGATACTTTCCATCTTGAAGAACTGATGGAGAAGTTGCGGCAACTGGATGGAATTTTAAATGTTGCGAGGTATGAAGAAACAGCAGCAATTGATTCCTGATTTATAGAAGTTGTGTATGATTAGATTTACAAATACTTCTAATATGATTTTTTTAAAAACAAGTAATCAACCAAATGATCTGGAAAAAAAACTGGACCCTCGAACAACTGAATTCATTTCACGATAACACCATGCAACGATTTTTGGGAATTGAATTTCTTGAGATTGGTGAAGCAACACTTACTGCCCGCATGCCCGTGAATGAACGCACCAAACAACCACATGGATTATTGCACGGCGGCGCCAATGTTGTGCTTGCAGAATCATTGGGTAGTGTTGCATCAGTAATGTGTGTGGATGAAACCAAAACTGTTGTGGGTTTAGAGATCAACGCCAATCATTTGAAAGCAGTGCGCGATGGTTTTGTAACCGGCGTTGCAACACCCATACACATTGGCAGAAGTACACAGGTGTGGGAAATAAAAATTTATAATGAGAAGAAGGAGTTGACTTGCATCAGCAGAATTACGAATGCAGTGCTTGACAAAAAGTGATTTGTTGCTTTGTTAAATCGCTAAATAGTTTGAATCAATTTCATGAGGCAATCAATATTCTAAAATGTGAATTAATAATGATTGAATTTTAAGTGCCGCTTATTACATTTGCGGCTGTTAATAAAAAAAACAAAAATGGAGCAGGTAAAAAAGAAATCACGCGGAATCTATTGGTTACTAACTGTGGTATCTATAGTGGCAATGTTTGCGATGTTAAACATTCAACCCGGATGGAGTTGGGTTACATTTCCATTTGTAGGAACTTTCTTTGCGCTTGCAATGGATATTATATAGAACTTAGTATTTCTTTACAAAAATATTCGCCGGAGTATGATCATTCATGCACCGGCTTTTTTATTTGAGCCATGCAAACATCCACACAAGGATAAATTGTAATGCCATTAATCCATCTACATAAAACAAGTAATAGTAATCTGATCTTTTAGGAATTGAATTCATCAACACATAGTAGGTTACTGCAATGCACACTAACATCCCGATTCCAATTCCCCAGTACTGATCGAGAAAAAAATAATGAAGTACCGCTATGGCAAAAAAAGCAATGGAAAGAATTTTAAAAAACTCTTTTGTCTTTTTCAAACCATAAACTATAGGAATGGTTTTAATCTCATCTTTTAAATCAAACTCAACATCACGGGCATCAAAAGCCAATGCAAGTATGAAAATGAAAATCATTCTTTCAATCACTACTAACCAAACATGGTAATCGAGCAACGAAATATTTAAACTCATCGCCGGGAGTAATGCTGTTGAAAATCCCCAAACCAGCGTAATCAAAAATGCTTTGCTTAAATAAAGATTCCGCAGCCGCTCAAAACGTTTGTTAAGTTTAATCACAGGCAATTCATACAAAACAGAAATGGTACCGAGAGGAATAAGCGTGAGAACAATTTTTAAAGATAGCTGAAAAAGAAAAAATCCGGCTCCGCCCAAACCAATCACAATAAGCATCAATAGTGTAAACTGATTTTTTGCAGCCCAGCCGGTAATGAGTCCTTCATCTTCAGGTTTTATCCTGCGAATGCCCATAAGGCGGTGAAAATTGTAAAGCGCAAGTGTTGAGAAGAATGTAAAAAATAAAAGTGCATCAATTGCTGGTGAATACCCTAACTGAATGTAAGTTGCAAGCACCAACCCAGCAGCGCATAATGCAATTACAATGTTACCGAATATGATTGGGTCGGCAATTCTCTTGATCAATATTTTCAGTGCTTCATTCAAGTTAACCTATTTGATTTTACTTTTTAATCCCCCTCTAACTCCCCCTTTTCAAGGGGGAGAACCTCGCTTCAACTTAACTTTCCGATAATTTTATTCAGTTCCCAAATCTTCTTTCAACTTTTTGTGCTGATAAAATATATATTTCTTTTCCCTTTTTCTACAATGGAATATTTCCATGTTTCTTTTTTGGCATTACATCAACTTTATTTTCGAGCATGGCAAATGCGTTGATTAATTTTATTCTGGTTTCAGAAGGCTTGATGACTTCATCAACAAAACCTTTTGCTGCTGCACCATATGGGTTTGCAAATTTTTCTGAAAACTCATCCACCTTCTCCTGCAACTTTTCTTCTTTATTATCTGCACTCTGAATTTCTTTTTTAAAAATAATTTCTGCAGCACCCTTTGCTCCCATCACAGCAATTTCTGCTGTGGGCCATGCATAATTCATATCGGCGCCAATGTGTTTCGAGTTCATTACGCAATAAGCACCGCCATAGGCTTTACGGGTGATTACTGTAATACGCGGAACGGTTGCTTCGCAAAATGCATAAAGTAATTTGGCACCATTGGTAATAATTGCATTCCATTCTTGGTCTGTTCCGGGTAAAAAACCTGGAACATCTTCAAAAACTAATAAAGGAATATTAAAAGCATCGCAAAAACGAACAAAACGAGCTGCT
>JBKJNS010000139.1:0-4466 GCA_046593455.1 Chitinophagales bacterium
TTGAAACAGGAAAATCAGATACCTCTGTATTCACAGGCTTTAAATTAAGGCTGGGACTTAACTCATCTTTTACATTCCAAAACCTTAATCACGAGAATGTGATTGACACAGCGCAATTTACTGGTGGCTTAACAGGTTGGCATTTGATTGATGCAAGCGGCAAGGCCGGAAAACCAGACGGAATTGATGACCGTACTCTGGTAAGTGTTACCAATGGATTTAACCTTGCAATGGCAAACCTTAACTTAGATGTGCAACTTTATGATGGAGTGCGCATGAATTTAGTTGCTTACCTATCTACACGTCACCACCAGGAAACATGGGTAAAAGGTGGATTTATTCAATTTGACAAGCTCACTTTTTTAAAGAGCGCTAAAATTGATAACATGATGGAATACTTAACCATTAAATTCGGTGACTATGAAGTTAATTATGGCGATCAGCACTATCGTCGTAGTGATGCAGGAAACTCAATGTATAATCCGTTTGTTGAAAATCTGATACTGGATGAATTTACAACAGAAATTGGCGGTGAAGTTCAATTCCATAATAAGAGTGGTTTGCTTGCAGTATTTGCAATGACGGGAGGCGAAATCAAAGGTGATGTTGCTTACCCTGTATCCTCAGCTGATTCATCAGGTACAAAAGATGCAAACACAGGTGAAGTTAATAGAAGATCACCAAGTATGATTGCAAAATTGGGTTACGACAAACAATTGAATACTGATTTGCGCTTAAGAATAACCGGATCAATATACACTACAAAGAGTTCAGTTAGTAACACGCTGTTTGGAGGTGATCGTGCAGGATCTCATTATTTTATGGTTACAGAAAATTATTATTCAACTCTTTCTACGAATGCTTTTTCAGGAAGATTGAGCAAACCTTACGGTGATCAATTAACATCATTCATGATCAACCCTTTTGTAAAATTCAAAGGTCTTGAATTATTTGGAACCCTTGAATTTGCTAATGGACGAAATGTAGCTGAAGCAGATACTATAACAAAGAGCCTTATTGGGCATGAAAGAAGAATGACCAATCAATTTGCTGTTGATGCAATCTATCGCTTCACCCAAAAAGAAAACTTCTGGCTGGGATTCCGATACAATACTGTGAGTTCTGAATTGCTATTCACCAATCCGCTTGGCAAAGCTGAGATAGATAAAGTTAATGTAAGCCGTATTACAGTTTCTGCCGGCTGGTATATTCTTGCCAATGTGATGGCGAAAGTGGAATATGTGAATCAGATGTACAAAGATTATCCTACGTTCAGTCAACTTAATGAAGCAAAATTTAATGGAATTATGATTGAAGCAGCATTAGGTTTCTGATTACTTGAATTGAAACCGCTTTCAGCAGAAATGCTTTAGGCGGTTTTTTAATTTTGTAAATAATGTATTCTCACCACTCAAATAAATCATTGATTGTTTTAATAATCACTTTCTTCATTTGGTCATTGAATTCATCGTTGACCATTTATCTTTCTCAAACACCTTCTCAACCCAGAAAAATTGAATATTCAATTTTGCCCGGCAGCAAGGTTTCAGTTGTTGGATCAACAAACATAAATGAGTTTACCTGCTTTTCTGAAGAAGCAGGATCGAAAAAAAATACAGCATATAATTATAATGAAATGCTGCAGATTATTTATTTTCAAAATGCTGTTTTCAATATAGCTGTAAAATCACTTGACTGTTCCAATGTGGTAATGAATGCAAACCTTTGCCGTACGCTTAATGCAGAAAAATTTCCATACATCACTATTAAACTTGATAGTGTAAAAGCGATAAATGGGAAATCATTTAACTTAAAAGAGTGGCAGAAGCTTCAGGCAAACGTAGTTATAAGCCTTGCCGGAGTAGAAAGATTTAACCGAATTTATTTTTCAGGTAAGGAAATTCAGGCTCGCGTATATCATTTTATTGGGGAACATGAACTTTCCCTGAGTGATTATCAACTTCAATCTCCGGCAGCGTTGTTTGGGATGATAAAAGTACATGACAACGTTAAAGTTAAGTTTGATTTAATAATTAGTACAAGTGAAATGTTTGAGCAATAGAACCCGAATTCAATCAACAAACCAACCAATTATTATCAACAATATTTTAGGTGAGGTAATAATAGTTATTTGAAAGATGAGAAGATTCAACTGGTAAAACGGTAATCAATGTTACTGTACTTGCGCCGGGTTTGTATTACATTTCTTCGGTGAAAGCATTTGAGAAATTTGTAAAACAATAAATATCTTGTAGGAGAGCAATTTTTTTTTCATAAGTAATATTCGCGCACATGCAGTCAGGTTTTCCCCCTGATTGTATGCTTGTTTTATTTGAATACTTTTTTGTTCTCAACTTCAAAGTTTCTCCAGAATTACATTTAATGTTTGCAGCGTAATAATTTCTTAACTAAAAAATAAGCATTTATGAACGCACTGCATACATTCCATCTGTTCAATAAGATATGGAGAGCATTCTCCATAAGATTTCTTTCCATAATCATCTTCATCACTCTCAGCACATTTCTAAGAGTCAATGCACAGGATGCTTTTCTCCCCGCAACTAAATCCGATTCGTTGCGGTTGAATTCATTTCACGAAAAAATTTCCCATTTACTCGATGCAACTAAAGACACCACAGGTAATAAGCAGAAAAAATACAAGCCAAAGCTTTCCGGATTTGTACAGGTTCACCTTTTCAATGAGTTTGATGCCAATGGCGATTCCATTACCGATCCTTCAGGGTTTAGGATTCTACGCGCACGCCTCACCGTAGATGGTTTTTTAAACAAGCGTATTTCGTATGAAGTAACCGTTGATCCGCGGGCGCCTGAGATCAAAGGCATTCTGCGCGATGCATGGATAGGGTTGCATTACATCCCCACTCAGGAAATACGAATCGGGCAACAGAAAACAAATTTCGGGTTTGAAAATCCTATTTCATCTACAAAACTTTTCATAGTAAACCGTTCCGAAATGTCAGATAACATTTCACGGGGATCAAACCTCCGCGATGTAGGAATAGGGCTGCTTGGAAATATTCCATTGAATGAAAACTGGCAGTTTGAAGATGATCTCACTTTCGTAAACGGTTCAGGATTAAATCCTGCTTCTCCCAATGATTTTTTGCAGAAGAAAAGTTTCTGGGGAAGAATCGGCTGCCGGTATAAATCTGATGAGCTATTATGGCGCTTAGGTGGTTCTGCCGGAATTGGAGACATGAAAGATCCGGGCGACAATCCCAATAATGCTAATGATGATTTCCTCATCAGTTTCAAAAGGTTTGGTGCCGATATGGAAGTGGATCACAAATATTTTTTTGTAGCAGCAGAATTTGCCACCAGTAACAACACTATCAGCGATACACTCTCCACAGAAATCGGTTATTATGGATTGATAGCAGTAAAAACAAAATGGCGAATCGGTCCGCTACTTCGCTATGATGTTTACGCCGACGAAATTAAAAGATGGACTGCCGGCGCTTATTATGGCTTACCAAAAGATGATTTGCGGGTGCTGCTGAACTATGAGTACCGCGGCTACAAAAGTGAGGCGAATCCAATAGGCAGCGATAACCGCTTGTACATTCAGCTTCAGGTAGTTTTTTAATCTCAACTATGCAATAGCAAAATTCAGTTTATGCATGCAAGCACAAATATTATTCAGCAGTATGATCCCATCCTATTGGATGAAATGAATCATGTGAAGTTGCTTTCGCGAAGTGATACCAAGATGGCATTTTCGCTTGCATCGCTTCCTGCATTTCTTCAACTTCTTCAACCGCATTACCGCATTCTTGAGGTAGATGGCATTCGCGGCATCAACTACGAATCATTGTACTTCGATACTGATGGATTTCTTTTTTACAATCAAAATCACAGCGGGCTGGCGAACAGATATAAAGTCAGGTACAGAAAATACATGAATTCGGGGTTAACTTTTTTGGAAGTGAAACACAAATACAACAATCAAAGAACTGTTAAAGAGCGGATAGAAAAAGAAGTAATTGAAACAGAGTTTGACGATGAATCGCAAAAATTTCTTTCGCAAATAGTCCCGGTTGCTTCGCCGCAGGATTTAATTCCAAAACTTTGGATTTACTACACACGTTTTACGCTTGTTCACAGATCACGCAAAGAGCGGCTCACAATAGATGTAAATCTTCGTTTCAAATCTTATGGTGATGCATCTTCTAGTGAAACCATTTCTGATCAGTTAGTGATTGCTGAACTGAAGCAGGAAAATTTTTCATGCAATTCAGATTTCATTCAACTCATGCGTGAGCATCGCATTAGTGAGATCAGCTTCAGCAAGTATTGCATGGCTTCGCTCACATTGTTTGATCATCTTAAACACAATTTATTTAAACCAAAACTTTTAACCTTAAAAAAAATATGCAATGGAAACAACTATGAATACAATTGATGAAGGCCTTACAACTTTACCTTCCGATTCAACAACATTTTCC
>JBKJNS010000323.1:0-11037 GCA_046593455.1 Chitinophagales bacterium
AAAAAAATAGTTAAGAAGTCTCCCTACTTACTTGCAAAAAAAATCCGTCACGAATTATCGCGACGGAATTTTTTTTCATTTCAATAAAGAATTAAATCACCGGCATCTTATTTACCATTGATAAATAAACTTCGCCTCCGCAATTATCTGCGGTGGCTCCGGTAACTGAGGCCATCATGTTTACTTCGCCGCGGTAACGTAAAACTCCCATGAGGGCTGTGAGTAATCCTTCTTTAAATTTAATAGTCATAGGGTCGGGCACTACAACTGGCACAGGCGAATGAAAATTAATTCGCTCTAAAAGAAAACGGTTGAATGCACCACCACCTGTAACCAGCATGGAGTGGCTGTCTTCCTTATTCAAATATTCATTGGTGTAAATACTCTTAAGATCTTTGCCTATTTGCATGGCAATGTGTTCCACTGCTGTTGCAAGTTTATCTTCAATCTGTATTCGGTACTTTCTAAAAATGGGCAGAAATATTTTTGTAACCCAGCCACCACCAATTGATTTTGGATATGGTTTTTCGTAGTACCACTGCGCATTCAGTTCATTGAGTAAATCCATATTCACAGCACCTGATCGTGCAATGCTTCCGTCTTTATCATATTCTAAATCTATTTCACCTGCGAGCGCATTGAGCACCATGTTTACTCCGCAAATATCAAAGCCGATAATTTTGTTATCGAGTTTGCAAGAGATGTTAGAAATGCCACCGAGGTTGAGACAGAATTTGAAATCGGAGAATAAATATTTATCGCCGGTTGGTGCCATTGGTGTTCCTTGTCCGCCCAGTGCAACATCAATTGTTCTGAAGTTACAGATAACAGGATAACCTGTTTCCACTACTAATGCAGCACCATCACCAATTTGACTGGTCATTTGATTTTCGGGTTGGTGAAAAACAGTTTGTCCGTGAGATGCAATAAAATCAAGTTTTCCTTCCAGCATATTGTCCTGAATAAACTTGCGTGCTACTTCACCCAAAAAATGACCATAGAAAGTATCGGTCTTTAAATAGGTTACTGCATTTTGCAGCACTAAGCTTTGTAATCTTAATCTCCATTTTGGCGGGTAAGGAACTACTTCAGCTTTTTCAATTTCATAGCGCCATTTTCCATTGTCTTCTTCAATGCGGCAATAGGCGCAATCGATGCCGTCTAATGAACTGCCCGACATGAGGCCGAGTACTCGATAAGTTTTCATAAAAATTACTGTTGGGTTTGATGAAAAATATATTTGTGATACAAGAATAAAATCACCATCAGAAATTGTGATGGGCTATAAATGTAATTACATTTATTAAACTGCAAAAACAGGTAAATAAAAAAATAGTCTGGTTAGCGAATGAGTGTAAGAGAACCCGATACTCTTATTTCATCACCATCATAAGTAATTCCTGTGATTGAATACGCATAAGTATCCATTTCGCAATCAAGTTCTTTATAGGTTCCGTTCCATCCTTTAACTTCATTGGTTGCTGAATAATAAACCATCTCTCCCCAGCGGTCAAATATTTTTACCGAAGTGATCGAACTAATTCCTTTCAAAAAAAATTGAAAATAATCATTGATGCCATCGCCATTAGGCGTAAATGCATTGGGTGCAAGAACATCGTGAATGTGTGTAACAAAAATTGTAACACTATCAAATGCAACACAACCATTATCACCGGTAACAATGAGTGCATAAGTGATCGAGTTGATGGGGTTTGCAATCGGGTCTGAGATGAAAGCATTTGTTAATGCATCGGGTGGAATCCATTGATAAGTTCCGCCACCGCTTGCATTTAGTGTTGTGCTCTCTCCCTGATTTATGGTTACATCATCACCCGCATTTGCAGGCGGCAATGGCAATACTATAACCGTAACAGTATCCTGATCAACGCATGAACCAATAAATGCATCTACAAAATAAGTGGTGGTAACATCAGGTTTTACAACAGGGTTGCTGATGAAAGCATTATTCATATTATCAGTAGGAAACCATTGATAGTAAACAGCATTCATTGCATAAAGCTGAACAAGCTGTCCTTCACAAATTGTAGTATCGGGACCTGCAACTGCAAGCACTGTATCTGTGATCTGGACTGTGACAGAATCTATATTGATACATCCTTTATCACTTACAACAGTTACATAATAGGTGGTGGTAACATCAGGAGATACAACGGGATTGCTGATTGACGTGCTGCTGATATTATAATCCGGTTGCCAGCTATAGCTAACACCATCATGCGCAATCAACATTACAGAATCAACATTGCAAATAAAAGTATCGGGCGCTGCTGCAATATTCGGTAGCGCGTAAACAGTAATTGTTTTTGTAATGAAAGAATAACATCCATAAGAATTACTGCTTGTTAAAGTCACATTGTAATTTCCCTGAGCAAAATAATTATGTATTGGGTTTTGAAGACTGGAGCTTCCGCCATCACCAAAATTCCATTGCCAGCTTGTAAGATTTCCATCAAGTGCAATTGATTGATCAAAGAATAATGAAGGACTTCCAACACAAACATTTTGAGTTGAAAAATCGGGATCAACGCCTAACCGCAATTCAACATACTTGTAAGTAGTATCACCACATAGCAAACCGGGCGAAGCAATCAGTCGCACCTTATAAATACCCGTATCGGGATAAGTGTAAGATGGAGTTTGTAAATCTGAAACGTCAGTTGAAATTCCCGGTACGCCAAAATCCCATTCATACCCACTTGCTCCAAAACTGTTGTTATCAAAATTAACTGTCAGCGTACCGCATAAAGTTAATGTATCGGCATTTAGATTTACAGATTGTGGTGATGAAAAATCGGCGATGATGAGCGGATCGCAGTCTGCAACATTAAATTGAAAATCTCTTGTGTTGGTGCAAAGAAGATTTCCGTTTCGGTATTCCCTTACACAAACCCCAACCACATATTGACCAACGTTGCTTGGCTTGCCGGTTAGCAAGCCGGTAATTGAATCAATGGTCATAGGAGGAATGCCGCCAATCTGATCATTTACATTGTACGGCGGGTTCCAGAAAATTGGATCATAAGGTGGTGGCGGTGGTGGTATTGGTTGTGGCGAAGTTTGATCGGCCCCCTGATTTGGAGTACACAATGAATAGCGAAGTACATCGCCATCGGGCTCAGTTGCACTGTGATCAAAAATTAAATTTTCATTTGCACAAATTACAATCGGCGGATAATTAGAAAAGTGAGGACTTGTGTTGCAGGTTGCAAGTGAACTGCCGGGAATGTGAATAGAATAAGTTGCGCCTGTGTTCTCTGGTGCAATAATATTTACAACTGATGTATTTCTGCAACAGCGCTGATAACTAATATCGTATCCACCGCTTGATGATGGAAGAAAAACTGTTGCTGTATAAATTGCCTGCTCCACACAAACACCGGGCGGTGCAATCAAACATGGATTAGTAAGATCGGGTTGAACAGCAGTATAAGAATCATAGTAAACATCCAATGCCTGATACAAAGTTTGATCGGCATTATAAATTGCAATGGAAGCAGGATCATCAAAAGGTGCAGCATTAGGATTGCTGCAATCCCTGTAAACAATCATGGTGATGGTATAATTATTATTTCCTGTGCATGAATAGTAAATCTCACCGCCGATTATATGGAATGCTTTAGCTTCATGAGTGAAAAGAAACAAAGCAAGCAGTAATATTTTAAACCTGAAATTCATGCGTTACTTAATAAAATGGACATCGAAATTAAGCATCTGAAATGCAATAGTCAAAGAAATGAAACTAGTAGCTGATTATTGTAACCCTATTGTAATATTTTATCGAAATCAAAATTACTGATGCAATGTAATTAATGGCTTCTGTTACCTCTTCTTCCATCTTTTTCCTCTAATTTTGGCCTCCCGAAAATGAAACAATGCCACATTGTCTAAATAGAGTGCCGTGGCAAATGATTTGACTACCATATTTTATAAAACAGAAATTCAATGGAGAACAGTGAAAAGAAAAACGAAGAAGAAATGAATGGTGATAAAGATTCAGGTTTAGAAAACCTTTCAGCCGATGAAATTTTAAATAAGATTGAAAAAGATGCTTCGGAAGAAAATGCTAATGAAAACGCTACTGAAGAAACTGAAGGCAGTGACATTTTTAAGAAACTCGGCTTTTCTAAAAAGGATAAACTGAAAAGAGAAAATGAGGAGTTAACCAAATCATTGATTGCAGAAAAGCAAAAAACAAGTGAAGCCAACGATAAATTTCTTCGGCTGTATGCAGAGTTTGACAACTTTAAAAAGAGAACACTAAAAGAAAGACTTGATCTTATTAAAACTGCCGGTGCCGAAGTAATTATTTCATTGCTTCCTGTGCTCGATGATTTTTCAAGAGCCATTAAACAAATGGAATCTTCAAACGAATCGAATACAAGTATTGATGGCGTAAAATTGATTCAGCAAAAAATAGTTTCAATTCTCGAATCTAAAGGATTGAAGGCAATGAATTCAATTGGCGAAGCATTTAATGCAGATCTGC
This sequence comes from Chitinophagales bacterium, assembly GCA_046593455.1. Classification (GTDB taxonomy): domain Bacteria; phylum Bacteroidota; class Bacteroidia; order Chitinophagales; family UBA10324; genus JAJAYG01. The sequence continues at coordinate 4,508 of JBKJNS010000323.1, forward strand.
ATGATGCAATCACGGAAGTGTCAGTTGAAGATGAAAACAAGAATGGAAAAGTGATTGATGAAATCGAATGCGGATATTTCCTCAATGAAAAAATTATTCGCCACGCAAAAGTGATTGTTGGTAAGACGAATAGTTAAATGGTTTCATGGTTAAATGGTTGAACCAATTTTATTGCAACAATTTAACCAAGCAACAATTTAGCAGTTGAAAAAAATAAACAAAGCGCTGAAAAAAACCCCATGGCAAGCAAGAGAGATTTTTATGAGATTTTAGGAGTAAGCAGAACTGCTTCGCCCGAAGAAATAAAAAAGGCATACCGAAAAGTTGCCATGCAGTTTCACCCCGACCGCAATCCCGGAGATAAATCTGCCGAGGATAAATTTAAAGAAGCAGCAGAAGCGTATGAAATATTAAGTGACGTTGAAAAACGCAAACGCTACGATCAGTTTGGCCATGCAGGCATGAGCGGCAATGGAGGATTTGGTGGCGGCAGAGGTGGTGGCGGAATGAACATGGAAGACATCTTCGCTAACTTCGGCGATGTGTTTTCTGAATTCGGTGGCGGAGGCGGCAGTCCATTCGAAGGATTTTTTGGCGGCGGAAGATCTTCACGTGAAAGAAGCCGCGGTGTTCGTGGCGGCAATTTGCGCATCAAAGTTTCACTCACACTCAATGAAATTTCTAAAGGCGCACATAAAACAATTAAAGTAAAAAAGTATGTGCCTTGCAAAACGTGCGATGGCAGCGGCGCTAAAGACAAAAATTCTTTTCACACCTGCACCACTTGTAAAGGCAGTGGTGTTGTGCGCAGAGTAACTAACACCATTCTTGGTCAAATGGCAACCACCACCACTTGCCCAACCTGCAATGGCGAAGGACAAACCATTACCTCACGCTGCGTTACCTGTCATGGCGATGGAAGAGTGTATGGTGAAGAAACAATTCAGATTGATATTCCCGCAGGTGTTGCAGAAGGCATGCAACTTTCGATGAGTGGTAAAGGAAATGCCGGTGAACGCGGTGGCGCTGCCGGCGATTTAATTATTGCCATTGAAGAAGAACAGCATGGTGAACTCACGCGCGATGGAAATAATGTGGTGTATGAACTCTATGTTTCTTTTGCCGATGCTGCACTTGGCACCAGTGTAGACGTACCAACCATTGATGCCAAAGCAAGAATAAAAATAAAACCCGGCACACAGGCAGGTGAAATTTTCAGGTTGAAAGGAAAAGGATTCCCCAATGTAAATGCTTATGGCACCGGCGATCAACTCATACATGTAAATGTGTGGGTGCCTAAAGAACTCACCAAAGAAGAAACAACCGTGCTGGAGAAATTGCGTGATGCCGCTAACTTTAAACCGCAGCCCGGCAAGAATGAGAAAAATATTTTTGAGAAGATGCGCGATTTTTTCTCGTGATTGAATCAATTTCCTTTTCCATAGTTTTTTTTGTTACAACTGATTTCTTTTTGTTAAAAGAAATATTTTTCTTTTCTCAGTTTCTATTTTCTATTTTCCCTGCCTGCCGGCAGGCAGGTATTTTTCATTTTTTAAAACAATGAAAAAGAAAACCAAAAAGAAAATAATCCCCAAGGTGATAAAGCCGGTTGAAGAATTTTCACTCTTCACCGATTACGATGTGCATCTTTATAGAGAAGGAAAACATTACCGCCTCTACGAAAAATTCGGTGCGCACATAATTGAGAACCGTGGAATTTCGGGAACCTATTTTTCAGTATGGGCGCCTAATGCAGCATACGTTTCGGTGATTGGTGATTTTAATGGATGGGATAAAGAAGCGAGTTTGCTCAATGTGCGCTGGGATGAATCGGGTATTTGGGAAGGCTGGATTCCTTTTGTGGGTAAAGATGATTACTACAAATATTTCATTCGCTCAAAAATTGATGGAGCCGAATTTGAAAAGTGCGATCCTTTTGGTGCCTATCATTCTCAGCCACCAAAACCTGCAACCAGAATTCATGACACGTGGTATGAGTGGAAAGATGCGAAGTGGATGAAGCAGAGAAAAGAAAAAAATAAGTTGGCTGCACCATGGTCAGTTTATGAAATGCATATTGGCTCATGGAGAAGAAGCCCCGATACACCTGAAAAAGTTTTGGGCTATCGCGAAATTGCTGCAGAGTTAGTTCCTTATTTACAACACATGAATTACACGCATGTGGAATTTCTTCCGGTAATGGAACATCCGTTTTACGGATCATGGGGTTACCAGATCACCGGTTTTTTTGCTGCATCATCGCGCTACGGATATCCGCAAGACCTCATGTTTCTTATAGAGGAATTGCACAAAGCAAACATCGGGGTAATTCTCGACTGGGTGCCGTCACACTTTCCCGATGATGCGTATTCACTCATCACCTTTGATGGTTCTGCATTGTATGAACATGCCGATCCGCGAAAAGGATTTCACCCCGATTGGAAAAGTTATATTTTTAATTACGGTAGAAATGAAGTGAAATCTTTTCTCATCAGCAATGCCTGCTTCTGGCTCGATCGATATCACATTGATGGATTAAGAGTAGATGCGGTTGCTTCGATGTTATACCTCGATTACTCACGCAAAGCAGGTGAGTGGGTACCGAATGAAAATGGCGGAAGAGAAAATTTAGAAGCCATTGCTTTTCTAAAAGAATTCAATACACAGGTGTATAAAGATTTCCCCGATGTGCAAACGATTGCCGAGGAATCTACTGCTTATCCAAAAGTTACTCGTCCGGTTTACGATGATGGATTAGGTTTTGGAATGAAGTGGATGATGGGCTGGATGAATGACACTTTGAAATATTTTTCGATGGATCCCATCTATCGCAAGCACCATCACAACCTTATTACTTTTTCTATCATGTATGTGTTCAGCGAAAATTTTATGTTGCCGCTTTCACATGATGAAGTAGTGCATTTAAAAAAATCATTGATAGAAAAAATGCCCGGCGATGAGTGGCAAAAGTTTGCAAACTTGCGTTGCCTTTATGCATACATGTACACGCACCCGGGAGCAAAGCTGATGTTTATGGGTGGCGAGTTTGCACAAACACATGAGTGGGCGCACGATAAATCGCTCGACTGGCATCTGGCGGGAACACCGCACCATAAAGGATTGGAGAATTTTATGAAAGACCTCAATCACATTTATGTAACTGAACCTGCATTGTATCAACATAATTTTTCAATTGATGGGTTTGAATGGATTGAAGTAAATGATGCTGACAAAAGTGTAATTATTTATTTGAGGAAAGGAAAAAAGAAAGGAGATGTAATTCTGTTTGCTGCAAACTTAACTCCTGTGCCGCGCCATAATTATCGTTGCGGAGTTCCTTTTAAAGGAAGGTGGAAAGAAATTTTGAACAGCGATGATTTAAAATACTATGGCAGCGGAAATGTTTTGAATACTGAAATCACTTCAGAAAAAATTGCAGAGGATGGAAGAGATCATTCCATCATTTTAAATCTTCCGCCATTAGGTACCACACTTTTGAAATAAGAAAAGCCGGTACACAAGAAGAGAATTCCAAAATCAACTTTGTAATTATTGAGAATAAAAAAACTCCGCTCAAAAAAAGTGAACGGAGTTTTATTTATGAAATTTTTTTCTATTGCTTTACAAATTGCTTAGAATAAAGTTGATCGCCGGCAGTTACTTTCAATAAATAAATTCCGCCTGATATTGTTGATGGGAGTTTGATTTCTTTAATTAATGAACCATTAGCTGCATCAAACTTTTCATTGTAAATCTGCTGACCAATAGTGTTGATGATTACAACGGTTAAATCGCCGCTATAATCTTCATTCAAGATTAAATTCAAAACAAAATTTCCATCACTGGGATTAGGGAAAAGTGTTAATTGTGAAAGATCGCTTTCTTGATTGTTCAACTCTTCTTTACAAGATTTTGTAACTACCGTTCCTGTGGAAGTTTTATAGCAGCCGTTACTATTGGTTACTTTAACCTTATAAGTTGCTGCACTGGTAGCAGTGTATATCTGATTGGTAGCACCCAAAATATTTGCACCTCCTTTTTTCCATTGATAAATAAGTTCATCTCCGCTATTTGCCTGCAAATCAACTGAACCTGTAGTGCATATATCAAGATTACCCAAAGGGGTTATTGTTGCATCTGGCTTTGCAACTGTTGCGATCGAAGTAGTAGCTGAAGTTGAAAAACAATTGAAAGAATTTGACTCACTCACCTGGTAGTCCCCTGCTTTTTTTGTTGAATAGGTTGAATTGGTTTCGCCTAAAATATTAGCTCCGCTCTTCAACCACTGATAAGTAATTCCTTCAGCAGTATTAGCTGATAAAAGAGTGAATATTCCTTTACAAATTACAAGATCACCTTCGGGAGAAATTGTTGCATCTATTTTATTTTCATCAATAATGCTATTGCAGTTATCATCAACATCATTACATATATCATTTGATCCGGGATGCACGAGTGAATTTGCATCATTGCAGTCGGTTTTATCAAGCACATAATTTAGTGGTTGAGTACAATTAACAAGTGAATCAGATGCATTACCAAACCCATCTCCATCGCTGTCTGCAAAAAATGTTTGCTGTTCACACAGTCGAACAACCCATCCATCAAATCCACCATGGGCACCATGTACGTCACCATTGTTTACATTCTCATATCCTGCAACCCAATAATCACCACCGGTACCTCTTTGAAGTATTTCTCTTGCTTTGTCATCTGAAGTTCCACCCAGGCTTTTTTGCCAAAGAATATTTCCATTCAAATCGAGTTTGATAATCCACCAATCAAGATCACCCCAATGAAAAGTTATATCACCATCGCCTGCTTCTGATCTTTCATGCCCGCAAACAAGATATCCTGTGCTGTCAGGTGCCAGCGTAACTGCAAAAGCTAATTCTTCCTGAGAACCGCCTAATGCACGCTCCCATTGTATGTTACCGAAAGCATCTGTCTTTATCACCCATACATCCTGACCGCCGCGATAGCCGCTTTGAACATCGCCATCACCCGAATTTGTGAAACCGGAAATGATAAAGCCGCCATCATAAGTTTCTTTTGCATCGCGTGCAGCATCATCTCCAGTGCCTCCATATGATCTTGCCCATTCTAAATTTCCCAATTGATCAATTTTATTTACCCAAACATCAAACCCGCCATGATTGCCAGAAACATCATCGCTGTTTGAATTTGACCAACCTGAAGTAATGTATCCGCCATCGTTAGTGGGAGAAAGCGAACTGCCTTCTTCATGATCAATGCCACCATAACATTTTTGCCATTGGATGTTGCCTATTGAATCAATTTGTACCACCCAGTAATCTGCATTACCATGGTTGCCTAATACGTCACCATTTTTTGAAGTTGTTCCTCCAAAAAAGATGTATCCATTAGTAGATAATTGATAAACTTTATAAGCAATATCTATCCCGCTCCCACCGTATGTTTTTTTCCATTCCAGGTTTCCATCATGATCAAACTTTAAAAGCCAGGCATCTTTTTGACCCTTATTTCCATTTACATCAAAGTCAGCTGATTCAGCATGGCCGCAAACGATATAACCATTGTCGGCTGTAACCGAAATGTGCCTTCCCCAATCCTCTTTGCTTCCACCAAAAGTGTTGATCCATTCAATATTGCCAAGCGAATCAAGTTTCGCAGTCAATACATCTGCTTTACCATTATTTTTTGTAAGGTCACTATCAGACGAAAATGCATAGCCGGTAACCACACAGCCACCATCTTCGGTTAATCGCATACCTCTGAAGGTATCATCTTTTGAGCCGCCAATGGGATGTTGCCAAACTATTGATGGCGGGTTGGTTTGTGCGAAGCAGGTTTTACAAATTAACAGCGATAAAAAAGCCGGAAGTATATTTTTTTTCATGTTCACAGAATTGAAAAGAAAATAATTTGTTAAAATTCAAGATGGTTGTAAAGATTAAATTTAACGATGGTTATCAATGCGAAAATAAATTTTTCTGTTTAAAGTAACTAAAAAAAAGTATGATAAGATTTTAATATCAGAATTCCTTGATCAAACATTTATTTTCGCCAATGGTTATCATTCAAAATAAAATTCAAATGAAAAAAATTCTTCTCTTTTTTGTCTTTAGTCTTACATCTTATATCTTTTGTTTCGCAGCATCTCCCATAAAAATAATTCAACCCGAAAGCTGGTGGGTTGGAATGAAAAACACAGAATTGCAAATCGTAATTTATGGCGATAAAATTTCTGATTGGAAAATGGAAATGAATTATGCGGGTGTTTCGCTTAAGCAGATCATCCGCACTTCAAACTTGAATTATATTTTTCTCTACCTCAATATTGATGCAACTGCAAATCCAGGCATTATTAATTTTCAGTTCACCAACGGAAAACAAAAATTTACACAGCCCTATGAACTAAAAATAAGAACAAGAAATCCCAATGAGATAAAAGGTTTTGATGAAAAAGATTTGATCTATATGCTGATGCCCGATCGTTTTAGTAATGGAGATGAATCGAATGATGTTGTTGCAGGAATGTTAGAATC
>JBKJNS010000469.1:0-3687 GCA_046593455.1 Chitinophagales bacterium
TCGGGAAGGTTAATGATAGGAATCACAATAGGATCTTCCTTTTTACAACTTAAGATAGTTGCTGACATTAACAGCATTGCAAAGATCAATGCATTCATTAAATTTCCTTTTTTCATTCTTGATTATTTAAACTCTGAAATAAATACTGCAACTAATTTTCAACTGCACAAATGTTAGCGTAGAAATGTATTACATTGAAATTCAAACACGAATTTCTATTTTAAAAAGAAATCGCTTCCATTTTCTGTTTCCGAATTTTCACCAATGTATGCTGTGAATTTTCCGGGTTCGCTCCCCCATGTCATATTTAATCGATAGAAACATAAAGTCTCATTGCTTATTTTAAATGAGATGTCTTGTGATTCACCAACCTTCAGAAATACTTTTTGAAAACCTTTTAATTCTCTTACAGGGCGCGTAGCGCTTCCAACCCAATCACGTAAATAAAATTGTACTACTGTTTCTCCATCGCGATTGCCTGAGTTTGCTACTTTAATTGTTGCAACTAAAGTATCAGATTGGTTGATCTCTTTGCTGCTTAAACTTACCGGAGCGTAATTAAAAGTTGTGTAGCTGAGCCCAAACCCAAAAGGAAACAAGGGAGAATTTTTTGTATCACGATACTTTGATTTGTACACCCGTTCACTTGCAGGTTCAGAATAATTTCCTTTGTAAAGCCTTCCGGTTTCTTTATAGTTATAATAGATAGGAACCTGACCAACAGTTCGTGGAAATGACATTGGTAATCTTCCTGAAGGATTGTAATCACCAAACAGAACATCAGCAACAGCATGCCCTGTTTCGGTTCCAAGAGACCAGCATCCAAGCACTGATGCTTTTTCTTTTTCAAGGAAACTAATATCGAGAGGGCGACCATGAAATAAACAGATGACTACAGGTTTTCCTGTTGCAATTATTAATTTAACTAATTGTTCCTGGCAGCCGGGGAGTCGAATATCTGATCGCGTACCTGCTTCACCACTCATAACAGCAGACTCTCCTACTGCAAGAATTACTACATCAGAAAGCTTAGCCGCATTGAGTGCTTCTGCAAAGCCGCTTGTATCTGTAGAATAAAAATCACAACCCATTGCAATCCTGATTTCACAAGTTGCGTTTACTTTTTCTTTAATGCCTTCTGCAACTGTTATAACATCTTTTGCATCAGCAAAGAAAGACCAGCAACCATTTTGCTCAGCTTTATTTTCTGCTAAAGGTCCTATCAATGCAATGCTTTTAATTTCTTTTTTAAGCGGAAGAATATTTTTTTCATTCTGTAATAGCACAATTGATTTCTTTGCAACATCTAACGCTGCTGCCCTGTTTTCTTTTGATAAATATTCTTCTTGCTCCCTTCTTTCGCTTCCATACAAATATGGATTTTGAAACAATCCCAAATCGTATTTCAAAGCTAATGTTCTGCGCACAGCTTCATCTACTAATTTGATATCTACATTTCCATTCTTTACAAGTTGTGGTAATTCTTTTAAGTAGATGGAAGCCATCATATCCATATCAACACCTGATTGCATGGCTAATTCTCCTGCTTCATTTCTATCAGCAACATTCCCATGCGCTATCATTTCTTCAATTGATTGCCAATCGGAAACTACCAGCCCTTTATAGTTCCATTCCTTTCTAAGAATTTCATTTAATAAAAATGAATTGCCTGTTGCAGGCACACCATTAAGTTCATTGAAAGATGTCATTATTGTTGCTGCACCTTCATCTAAGCCTGCTTTGTAACTTGGGAGATAAATTTCACGCAATCTCCTGTCAGACATATCAACTGTATTATAATCGCGACCACCATCAGGTGCGCCATAAGCTGCAAAGTGTTTTATACATGCTGCAATTGTATTGCTGTCTTTTAAGTTAGTTCCCTGAAAACCTCTTACGCGTGCTCTGGCAATCATGCAACCGAGATAAGTATCTTCCCCAGCACCTTCAGCTGAGCGACCCCAACGTGCATCACGGCTGATGTCAACCATTGGAGCAAATGTCCAGTTAATTCCTGCAGCACTTGCTTCACTCGCTGCAATACTTGCCGACTTTTCAATGACCGCCAAATCCCAACTCGCTGCTTCGCCTAAAGGAATTGGAGTAATCGTTTTGAAACCATGAATAACATCAGCACCAATTAATAAAGGAATACCAAGACGTGATTCTTTAACTGCGACCTCTTGAAAATGGCGAATATTTCTTGCACCATTGGTATTGAAAATTCCTGTGATCTGGCCTTTGCGAATTTGATCATCGTAGTTTGATGATTTAACATCGGCAGTTGCAGCAGGGCCGGTTAAAATAGTACCGCAAATAAAATTAAGTTGTCCGCACTTTTCATTAAGAGTCATTTTTGATAAAAGATTCTCAATAAATTTTTCTTTTTGAGATTGAACATAAAAATTACTTTTTCCAATTTCATTTTGATGAGAACAGGATAGAACAAAAAGGAGCAGTAAAAAAATTATCAAATTTATTTTATTGCTGATCATTTAATAGAAGCGAATAGTTTGTAAATATTTTTTCAATTATTTTATTGCTTCTTAAATACTCTCACATAGTCAACAATCATCTGCTGTGGAAAAACGGTTGTATCATCAGGCGAGCCCGGCCAATTGCCGCCGACAGCGACATTACAAATCATAAAGAATGGTTCGTTAAACGGATAGATATCTCCAACTTGAGTTTTATCAACTTTGAAATAAGAAATATCATCAACTAAAATTTCAATATTGTCTTGAGACCATAAAAGTGAAAAGACGTGATATTCAATTGAAAAATCTCCGAGAGGTAAAGTATAAGTTGAAGTTAGTTGAGTACTTTGTGATGCTCCCTGTGGCCCAAAATGAATGGTGCCGTGAACTGTGCTTGGTGTTGATCCAAGTACTTCCATAATATCAATCTCTCCGCAAAAAGGCCATCCGGTTTGATCAATCTTTGACCCCAACATCCAAAGCGCCGGCCATATCCCTTGACCTTTTGGAAGAATGGCTCTTATATCTACTCTTCCGAAAGTGAAATCCTTTTTGTACTTGGTTAATAGTCGTGCAGATGTATAATGCATCCCTCCATAATCTTCTTCCTTCGCTTCAATAACCAAGTTACTGCTGCTGATATAAGAATTGCTTGAACTATTGGTATAATATTGAAGTTCATTATTTCCCCAGCCGCTTCCTCCAATATCGTATCCCCAAAGCGAAGTATCAATAGAAGGGCCATTAAATTCATCACTCCATAATTTATCATATCCTGCATAGCTATCAGGTGTGATGTATCCTTCATCCGGAATGATGAGGTAATCATCATCATTTCTAATTGTACCTGTTCCTTTATCTGTTCCTAATGAAGCTCCAACCGGATTAGAAATATCAACTTCAAAATCTTTATCGGGTTGCTCAATGGTATCGCCTAAAACTGTGATTTGAATTGTTGCACTTGTTGCGCTTGCAGGAATTATTAACGTGCCACTGATACTTACATAATCCACTCCTGCTTTTGCAGATTTATCTTTAGTTGTATAGAACACTGTTACTTCCTTATCTGTTGCTTTACTTAAAGTAACTTTGAAAGGAAAATTAACTATGTTGTCTCCCTCAAAAAGAGTTACGCTATTGATAGAAACTGTTGGGATGGTTTCTGCAGGAGTTACAGGATCTTTTCCGCACGATGCAGACAGAAATAATA
>JBKJNS010000113.1:0-5458 GCA_046593455.1 Chitinophagales bacterium
ATTACGCAAACACAATGCTGCCATTGCAGGAAAAAGAAAAACGATGGTGAGCACAGGTGATCGCTCTGCAAAAATCCGCACTTACAATTATCCGCAAGGGCGCGTGAGTGATCACCGCATTGGGATGACGGTTTATACGCTGCCGGATTTTATGAACGGCAACATTGGTGACATGATTGACGCATTGCAGTTTGCAGGGAATGCCGAGAAGATTAAGGAAGGAATGGCGCTGTAGAGTTGTGAATGGTGAATGGTGAATAGTGAATTACTGAATTAGTTTTTCTAAACCAATGACTCTGGATGCTTTCAGCAGAAAAAAATAATTTTCGAATGATTGCTTTCCAAACCATTCTTTCAACTCGATTACATTTTTGAAATGAAGAAATTTATTTCCTATATCTGCTTTCTTAAATTCTTCACCAACCAGCAGGACCATTTTCCAATTTCCCTGCCTGTCCGGCAGGCAGGCTTTTTCTATTTTCTTCAATATCTCAATATGCTCTTCTAAACTCGCCGCACCCAATTCAGCCATGTCGCCTGCGATCACAATTTTATTTTCTTCGGGAAGATCAAAGAAATTATCGAGCGCTGCATTTAAACTTGATGGGTTCGAATTGTATGCATCGAGAATAAAAGTATTGCTTCCGATTTTTAAAACCTGTGACCGGTTGTTGATTGGCGAATAAGATTCAATGGCCTGTTTTACTTTTTCTTCATCAACTCCAAAATATTTTCCGATGCAAACAGCAGCCATAATGTTGGGGAAATTGTATTTACCGATGAGGTTAGTTGTCAGTTGTGAGTTGCCTGTTGTTAGTTGGAGGAAAGGAAATTGTTGATTGATGCTTCCTTTATAATCGGAGATTTCATTTTCTCCATAGGTAGTTCTTTTTATTCCTTCACTCAATAACATCAAATCTTGTTGATCTGCATTTACAAATGCAATGCGATTTTCTTTTCTCAGGTAATCGAAGAGTTCTCCATTTCCTTTTATCACACCTTCAATACTTCCATAACCTTCGAGGTGATCTTTGCCGTTGTTGGTGATTAATCCAAAATCGGGTTCAGCAATTTCGCAGAGGAATTTTGTTTCGCCCAAATGATTGGCGCCGAGTTCTATGATTGCAAAGTCAGTTGGTTCAACGGGAGAAACCCTGTCAGTGGTTGAAAACCCTGACAGCGGTTTCGCACTATCTTTTATTGAGAGCAATGAAAGCGGAACTCCAATATGGTTATTAAGATTTCCTTTTGTTGCAAATGTTTTGAATGTGGATTGAAGTACAGCGCTGATCAATTCTTTAGTAGTTGTTTTTCCGTTGCTGCCGCCGATTGCAATAATTATTGTTTGCAATTGCTTGCGGTGAAAGTTTGCAAGCTGCTGTAACGTTTTCAAAACATCCTCAACCAAAATAAATCTTTCATTTTCATCAAAATATTTTTCATCAATCACAACATAAGCGGCACCTCCTTTCAATGCATTCTCTGCATAAAGATTTCCGTTGAAGCGTTCACCCTTTAACGCAAAAAAAATATTTCCTTGTTCTACTGAACGTGTATCGGTTGATATACCTGTCGACTTGCAAAACAAATCATAGAGTTGTGATACCTGCATAGGTCAAAAGTAAGAGAACGCGATTTCAATTGAACAAATTTTCTTTAACCTCTTCTTAACTGAATTTAACCGACCGATAACAACATGCAGTAATCCAATTCGTTTTTTTTGTTCAAAACAATTAGCGATATGAAATCTTTTATCACAGCATTTATGATCATTGGAGTCACCTATTTGTTACTCGCAAGCTTTATAATTATTCGACACGATGTTGACGATTCGAAATATATTGAATTGGCAAAAAAATACCACTCAGTTTGTCATTTTCTTATGGGAGAAGGTGTGTTGATTGAATCTAACTGGGTGCTCACCGCAGGGCATGTTGGAAGTGATTTAAAAAAAGATTTAGAGCAAGGATTAAAACCCAAAGTAAAAATTGAATCAAAAGATTATGAAATTGAAAAAGTTATTCTGCATCCGGGCTTTCACCCCATTGAAGATGATATTGCATTGGTTAAACTAAAATCAAAAGTTACTGATGCTACTCCCGTAAAAATTTATTCGCAGCATTCAGAAACCGGAAATTCAATTGTAATTGTTGGACTTGGAGATACAGGTGACGGAATTACCGGACCAAAGCATTGGGATAAAATACTTCGCGGTGCCACTAACAAAGTGGATGGTGTAAATGATAAATGGTTGTGGTTTGATTTTGATGCACCGGGCTCTGCCGACGAAACATTTTTAGAAGGCATCAGCGGACCGGGTGATAGTGGTGGACCGGCATACCTTGTAGAAAATGAAACGCTTTTTGTAGCGGGCATCAGTTCACATCAGGATGATGCAGGAAATAAAAAAGGAACTTATGGAGTTATTGAATACTACACCCGTGTGAGTAGCTATGCTGATTGGATCATTGAGGAAATAAAAAATAATTAATTTTTAGAGAAAGGAAAATAAAATTTATTAAGTCGATTTTATTTTTTCAATGATGGCATTCGCTGCTTTTCTTCCTGTTTGTGCGCCGCCATTCATAAATCCCTGAAACTCGTAGCTGCAATGTTCACCTGCAAAAAATAAATTATCAATTGGTCTTTCTGCTGCGCCGCCTACTGTTGTATACTGCCCTGTTTTAAAAGCGGTGTAACTTCCTTTTGAAAATGGAAATGAAGGCCAGTGCCACTTCTGAAAATTTCCATTGAAGGATACTGCTGCGCCAGGAAATATTTTATCCAAATCAGGAACATATTGTTTTTGCAAAACATCTAATGGAATTGTTCCGCACTCAAGACCCGATTTTCCGCCCAGCAAAAATGTGTAGCCGCCCATGCCATCATTGTTCATTTGCATTTGCGTATGATCGTAACCATTAATAGCTGCTGTATCGCTGAACGAATAACCTGCATATCCAAACTTTCTCCAAACCCTGGAATTAAAACCGGCAAATAGTTTTGAATTATTTCCCATACCCAATTCATTGATCGCTCTCTTTTTCCATTCGGGAAGTGGTACTTGTATATCAACCTCGCGAAGTGTTGAGAATGGTAAAGTGAGTATCACAATATCCGCTTCAACATCTTTAATTGTATTTGCAGGAGAGTTAAATGAAAGAACATACTTATTGCTTTTCATTGATATTGCAGTTAACATGTTTTCAAACTGAATCTGATTTTTAATTTCATTATAAAGCCGGTCGGTTAATTTTGAGTTGCCGCCTTCAATCGAATAGCGCTCATCACTGTCGCCATAGTACTGATAACCTTTTCCGTCACCCGGATTAAATATTGAAAGAAAACTGATAGCAGATTGCTCATTAATCTCTAAACCGTACTCAGCAGTATAACATGAATTAATAAAATTTCGAAACCAACCCTTTATTCCCAGTTCATCGGCATAATCACTGATCGACATTTCATCAAATTTTTTATCGGCAGCAGAAAAACTTTCGAAAGAAATATTATCGGAAAGTGAATTAATATCTTTATTCATCTGATCACCAAAAGGTTCAATTGCTTTCAAAACATCATTCAAACTTTTTCCTTTTCCATCAAAAAAATAAGCGCACTCCAGTAAACCTTTTTCACTTTCAGCAAGCCGGTCAATCAAAGGCATTTCAAATTCTTTAGCAAGTTGCAGCATGTCGCCATGTGTTGAATCAATAAACTCACCGCCCATTTCAGTCCACAAACCCTGCCCCATCATTTCGGTTACGCTTATAATTCTTCCGCCTGCACGGGGGCTTCCTTCAAATACCTGTGCAAGAAATCCTTGCTTCTTTAAAATGTATGCAGCATTTAATCCTGCAATGCCGGCTCCAATAATTGCGATGCTGGGTTGTGTTGCTTTGGGAGTTGCTTTGCATGCAGCAACCACTCCGCCTATGCCAATTACCGCAGCTGCTTTTGCTGCATCACTAATAAATTTTCTTCTGCTTAAATGAAATTCATTTTGTTGCTCAAGCAATCCACCAGCATCATTGATTTTGTGTTGCTGTGCAAACAAAATTGCCTTGATTGCTTTTTGCAAATGGCGCAATGGAATTATTTTATAGGAACGCTTCACTTGAAATAAATTTTTAGGTTAATTATTTTTGGAATGGAAAGCAGAAAATTATAAAAAGAAACTTTGCCGTATTTTAAATACAGAATATCAAATCCAACCTTCATTACCATAAATAAAAAAGCTGCCTTCAAAAACGAAGGCACCTTTTTTACTTGCATGTTGCAAATAGATTTCAATAAGAAATTATTTTGTTACTGAAAGTTGTGTGTGAAAATTCTGTTCACCACTAATAACTTCAATCACATAATTTCCTTTTATAAAATTGCTTACGTCAAGGTTGAATGAATTTTGTCCGCTGGTAGCAACAAAAGAATTTGTGCTCATTCTTTGTCCAAGCATGTTGAACACATTCAAAACTGCATCACTCTTTTCTTCGGCAGTAAATTGAACTGTTACATTGTTAGTAGCAGGATTAGGATAAACACTGATACCTGATTTGTAAGAAACATCTTCAGTTGCACCGGCTTCGAAACGGAAAGGGGAACTGCTGATGTCGGCACGTAAAGTATAGCATAGCGTAGTACTCATTGCACCAGCCCATCCATAAACTTTTATTTTGTAAAGTCCAACTGTACTTGTATTATATATAATGGTTTCGCTGGAAGTGCCACTGTTCTCCGATGTTTTAACAAGAGTACCGCTTGGGTTATACAATTTAACATCATAATCAGCTGGCAAGGTGGTAAGTGAAACTTTAATATTTTTTGCCGATGATGTGTTGCTAAACGACCACCAATCATTATCTGTAGTTGTACTGATTTGCGAAAGTTTGTCAACGCCTACGGTAATTAATACGGCATCTTTCTTTTGGTTGTTGGTTGGTTCATCAGTTTCAGCACAGGTTCCACCTGAAGATAAGGTAGTAAAGTTGGTTGAAGCTGTAAATGCGGAAGAACTTGTTGCACATACTGTTTGAATTTGAAACTCATACTGTGTGCTTGCTACTAAACCAGTAATTGCTTTTGAATTGGTGGTTGAAGTAGTTGAAGTCCATGTTGCATTGCCAACTTTGCGATACTGTACATTGTAGCTGGTTGCACCGGTAGCAATATTCCAATTAAGGGTTGCTGATGTAGAAGTAATTGAAGAGGCACTTAACCCTGTGGGCAAACCGCAAGAGCCGCCACCGCCCGGTGCCACACAGCCTGGTGAAGTAGCAAGAGAAACACGAGCACCGCTGCCTGTAAAGAGTGCCTGCATTCTTGTTTTTTGGCCGGCTGTAAACATATTCATGCAACCATCATCAGTATAGTCCATATAATTCATAAACATTACGCCATTGCCGCCTGTGCAAGCATCAGTTTTTGGAAACGCGGGGCAACCATAATTTTCTCCGGCCTGATT
>JBKJNS010000116.1:0-2622 GCA_046593455.1 Chitinophagales bacterium
ATTTTAACCTATGATAAAAAATCAGGCGATCACCATGTAAATGTGGTTGGTGGTTTCAGCTTACAGGAATCACAATCAAACAGCCAAAGCATAAGCGGGCAAGGTTTTCCTGAGGGCAGCGGATTGCAATTGGTATCAAGTGCTGCAAATATTACAGGTGGCACTTCAACTGCAACCGGTTGGTCTTTGGTTTCATTTCTTGGCAGAGCAACTTATGATTACAAATCAAAATATCTTTTTGAAGTGAGTGCAAGAAGTGATGGCTCTTCGCGATTCTCCCCATCAAATCAATTCGCATTTTTTCCTGCTGTTGCGGGCGGTTGGAGAATATCATCAGAAGATTTCTTTCCCAAAAATGAAGTGCTAACCGGTTTAAAGCTGCGAGCGAGTTACGGACTCACGGGTGATCAGGAGATTGGTGATTTTCAATACGTGAAATTTTGGTACCCAATAACTTATGATGGACAATCGGGTTTGGCACCGCGAAATTTGAGTGATCCAAATTTAAAATGGCAGACAAATAAAATGTTTGACTTTGGATTTGACTATGAACTTTTTGATGCGCGCCTCAGTGGCTCATTTGATTATTACAAAGGAAATAAAACTGATTTGCTGAGTGAAGATGTTGTGCCGGGCACATCTGGTTTTGGAACTGTTACGCGAAACTATGGCAACATAGAAAATAGAGGTTGGGAGTTTAATGTGGATGCAACAGTATTGCGCAGCGCAGTTACGTGGGATGTTGGCGCAAACATTTCTCACCAGCATAATGAAATAATCTCATTGAGTACCGATGGTGTTTTGGTAAGCGCTTACAATGATCTTGCACCTACTCACATTTTGCAGCAAGGTGAAGCACTCGGCACTTTTTGGGGAGTAAAATATCTTGGTGTTGATCCGCAAACCGGTGATCCTATGTATGAAGATTTAAATGGCGATGGAACTATTGATGACAACGATGCACAGATTATCGGCAAAGCAACGCCTGATTATTATGGAGGATTTTATACCGATTTGAAATGGAAGAACTGGGATCTTTCACTCTCATCAAGTTTTAGTATTGGCAATGATGTTTACAATTTAATTCGCGGTGAATATGAATCACTTGGCTGGAGTGATGAAGGGTGGGATGAGAATAATGATCTATATCAGGTTTATGCAAACAACTCTGATATTGTTAACGAACGGTGGCAGCAGCCGGGAGATCAAACGGATATTCCAAGAGCATCGCTTATCAATTCAAATGTGTATCAAAACTCATCGCAAACAATTGAAGATGGTTCTTTTTTTAGGGTAAGAACAATTCTGATTGGTTACACCATTAAACCGAAGACAACAAAAAATTTCAGTTCAATAAGAATCTATGCGCAGGTGCAAAATCCATTTTTGTTTTCGGGTTACTCGGGCTTCGATCCCGAAGTAAGTTCCAATGGCGGCAATCAACCATCTACTGCAGGAATTGATTATGCAGCTTATCCGTCGGCACGCACTTTCATGGGCGGATTCAGTTTTAATTTTTAATCATTGAAAAAAGAAATCATTATGAAAACATTCAACTCAAATTATTCTAACTCTTTTTCCTCTGTGAAAAACCTCCGTGCCCTCCGTGGTAAAATTTTTATTAGCGGAGTACTAATACTCTCTCTTGTTCTTACAACTTCTTCCTGCAAAAAATTCCTTTCCAAAACATCACCTAATGATGTGGCCGATGAAAATATGTTTCAGGATGCAGCATCATTGGAGAGTGCGCGCATTGGATTGTACAACACATTGCAAGATGTAAATTATTATGGCGGCTACTTTCCACTCATGGTTGATGCGCACAGCGATAACGGACAAACGGGAGGATATGATTCGCCTGCGCTGGATGAATTTGGAAACAAGGAATTAACTTCTTCCAATCTCTACATTGAAAATACCTGGATTGAAATTTACAATACCATTTATACTGCCAATCAGATTATTGAACATGTGGATGGAATTGAAGATCCAACTTTGAGTAGTGAATTGCGAAATGATATTCATGGTGAAGCACTCACGATTCGTGCGCTCGCACATTTTGATTTGCTGAGAATGTTTGGTGAGCATTGGGATATTACTTCTGCTTATGGAATTCCTGTTGTTGATCACATCGCTGCACCTGCAGAAATTATTGGAAGAAGCACCGTAAGTGGAACATATGATTTTATCATTGGTGATTTATCTGCGGCGCTCGATCTTGTTTCGAATGATGATTACCGCTATGATCCTGTTGTTCCGAAAGGACATCAATACATTACCAATGATGCAGTGAAAGCTTTGCTTGCAAGAGTTTATCAGTACAAAAAAGATTATGCTAACGCTTTCTTGTATGCAGATGAAGTAATCAATAGCGGGAATTTTTCTTTAGTTGATAATGTGAGTGATGTTTACACCACTAAACTTTCTTCCGAATCAATTTTCGAACTCACTTTCAGTTCGCTCGACCGCAGTCAGTACAATGCAGCCACGTATGCAAGACCCGATGCATTGCGCAGCGAAGTTTTATTTCTTGCCAATGAAAACCTGAAAGAATTTTTTGCACAACCCGATCGTGCAACAGATACAAGAGCCGCATTGGTTGACTTTGTAAATAATGATTTG
>JBKJNS010000192.1:0-4288 GCA_046593455.1 Chitinophagales bacterium
CAAGAATACTCGCCGATGTGTCAAGCTAATCACATTATTATTTAAAGTCCCCTGAAAAAAATGGGTATAAACCCAAGGACGAAATTATGGTAGAACAAATTTCAGCCGGCATTCAATTCAGCCCCGCAGGGGCGACATTTTTTTTCATTGATCTTTGATAAGATAATGTCGCCCCTCCGGGGCTAATAAAATTTTTTCATCATATTCTTTTACTACCATAATGTCATCCCTCCGGGATTCAATAAGACAATCATTTTTCCATTTTAGCTTGACTCATATTCGAGTACATGGAACAAAATAACTCAATCTCTATAGGGACAAGCTCATGTTTTTCCAAACAGATTTTCATTTTTCCTGTGGGATTTCTTCAGAACAACCTATTTAATCGCTTCCTGTTTTTTCGCGAACCACAGTGCGAATCCATTTTACGAGTGAGAACATCACAATTCCAGAAACCATTGCAAGTACAAACAAGATGAGGAAATAATTTTTCTTATCGGGGAAACTATCCCAGAAAGTTGCCATGAGTCCTGAAATTTTTCCTGCTATCGCATTCACTAAAAACCAACCACCCATCATTAATGCTGTGGTGCGTGGCGGTGAAAGTTTTGAGACGAGTGATAAACCAATCGGGCTAATCAACAATTCACCAATGGTGAAGATGGCATAGGTTCCAATGAGCCAAAGCATGTTTGCTTTGTTGAGATAAATATTGTTGGTAACCATGATTGCAAGTACCATAAACAATGAGGAGAATCCGGCGATAAACATTCCGTAACCAACTTTAGCAGGTGTTGAGGGTTCCAATTTTCTTTTCCTTAACCAACTAAAAAACCAAACAGCAATCAAGGGAGTAAACAACACAATAAAAAATGGATTTACAGATTGAAACAATTCAGGATTCAGCAATTTTTGATCTTCTCCTTTTGCCGGCCATTTATCCTGAGGTAAATTTTGAAGATAAGGATCAATCCCCTTGGTTTGAATTGTATTGCCGTCAGCATCAAGTATTGCCGCAAAAGTTGCATCAACTTTTGTTTTGTCAATTGAATCTGTATTTACTGTTTGTAACATTCCAAATGGTTTGGTCCATTTAACGCCGCTCTCAGGCATCTGCCGATCAGTATAAGTATCTGCCCAAATAGTTAGTGCTGTGCTATTCTGATTATAAATAACCCAGAATACAATTGACACAGCAAAGAAAGAAAGCAAAGCACCAAGGCCACGCTTATCTTCCTTTGAAGAGCGAAAATAAATTCCGAGATAGAAAATAATTATGGGAACACAAGCAAAGAGGAATGCATCATTGGATTTTGTTCCAAGTAATGGAGAACCTAAAATTAAATGAATGTTCCAACCTAATGTTCCAACAATAAGTGCCGGAAGAAAAACAGAAGTTAAGATTTTACTGATTGGCATATCCTCTTTCTGAACCGGCTTTTTTACATCGCCGCCTTTGATGTGTTCATCTTTAACATTCAAAGCAAAAATGATAATACCGATAATCATTCCAACTCCTGCTGCTCCAAAAGCATAGCCCCAACCATAATAATTGCGGAGATAAGCCGCAACAAAGTTGCAGAAGAAGGCACCGATATTTATGCCCATGTAAAAAATTCCGTAGGCAGCATCTTTATTAATTTTTAAATCACCGGCACTGTAAATATTTCCGAGTAATGTTGAAATATTTGGTTTAAAGAACCCATTGCCTACAATAATAAAACACAAAGCAACATACATCGCCGTCATTCCCGGCAGTGCTAATGTTAAATAACCACAAGCCATTAATGTACCCCCGATCAAAATTGATTTTCGATATCCAAGATAACGATCTGCAATTAATCCTCCTATAAATGGAGTAAGGTAAACGAGTGCGATAAATGAACCTACAATATCAGCTGCATTTGCATTTGCAAAACCTTTGCCTCCGCTACCAAGCGGATCAATGAGGTAGAGAAAGAAAATTCCTACCATTAAATAATAACCAAACCGTTCCCACATTTCGGTGAAGAACAAAATGTAGAGTGCCCGCGGATGCCCTTTACTTACAGTTGTTGTTGACATGAATTGTTTTTTTAGTGCGGTTAAATATAAAAGAAAATAAAAAAGGAGTGCATTGATTTTGATCAACAATTATTTATTGAAGACAAAAACCAAGGTTCACGATACATTCAATTGTGCTATTTTCACGCAACCGAAAACCACTTAATGATGAAACTGAATTTATCATACATAATTTTTCTTGTTCTTATAGTTTTGGGAACGAACACAGGGTTTGCATCGGCTCAAATTTTTTGCAACAGCAATGGGAACGTAATCATTTATTCAAACTACGATGGTGGTTATCTCAACATCGATGTTGATCAGAATATTCCAAACTTAAAGATTGGTGTTACAACTTATGAAGATTGTGAAATAAATATTACCGGTACCTATGCATCAAATGTTACACAAGTAATTTATGCGGGCTATCAGGGAAACAATCAACATTGCAATCCAAGCCCTGCAACAACTTCGGTAATTGGAGTAAATGCTAACTTGGTTGATGTGCTTTTATATCCTCCTGTAACAGATAATAATCCCGATGGATATCCCTACATCATTTGCAACTATCAATGCGATTCGGTTGGTTACCAGGGTGGCTGTAATACTGCAGATCAGATCGCCGATTTTTTCCTTACACAATTCGGTGGCTCACTCTATTATCACTTCACTCAATATGGTTGCTGGAGCGGAACATATAAAGTTTCAGCCGGCGGAGATTGTTGTGTTGGGGAAGAAATCGGCCAAGTGAGTTTAACACCGCAATCTGCATTGAGTGTTACTGATTCTACACTCTGTCAAAAATTTTGTGTTGATTATTTTGATCTGTCCTCTAACAATCCAACTTCATGGCTATGGAGTTTTGAAGGCGGAAGTCCTGCATCATCAATTGCACAAAACCCTACACAAATTTGCTACAATCAATCGGGCACTTATGATGTGGTACTCATTACATCAAATGCTTTTGGCAGTGATACTTTAACACTCAACAATTACATCTCAGTATTTACAACTCCTGCACTTCCGGTGATTACACAAAACGGAAACTTACTCACCTGCAGCACTGCAGATTCTTATCAATGGCAATTCAACTCAATAGATATTTTCGGAGCAACTGTTCAAACTTATACTGCAACGCAAACAGGTTTTTACGCTGTGGTAATTACAGATCAAAACGGTTGCGCAAGTTCTTCAACAGTTTATGTTGATTTAACCGGCATCGAAGAATTAATAAATGAATCGGGAATTGAAATCAATCAAGGTTCGGGTTATGGAATTTATGTTTTGCATTCAGATAAAAATGAAATCGCAAATCTTAATATTAATTTATTGAATGTTCTTGGTCAATCAGTTTTTCATTCAACAAATATTTCATTTTCGGGTAATGAAGAACTTGATCTCTCTCATCTTTCACCTGCAACTTATTTTGTTCAACTAACCTTGAACAATAATATTTATAACACCAAGTTAGTATTGACTGAATGATAAAGAAGCATCTTATAACCGCTTTCTTTTCATTCTTCAAACGCCTGAATCTATAGGTATGTTTAATGTTTGTTAATTTTAAGCAATGAAGATTTTTACTCTGCCGAAATTTTTACTGATTGCGCTTGCATTTAATTATGCATCCCAAGCATTGGCAGCTGATGTTCCCATCACCTATCCTTCTTCATCACAAATAAGATTTATTGAAAACAAAGGGCAGCAGCCCGATCAGGTTTTATACAATGCCAAGGTGCCTGGTGGAAATATTTACCTCGAAAAAAATATTTTCACCTATTACATTTTTAGTGGCGATGATCTTAAAAAAATTCATCCGCTTCAAACCGATTCTGTAATTATTCATGGTCATGCATGGAAAGAAATATTTGTGGGTGCAAATTCCAATCCTCTAACAACTGCTGTTTCTCCTTCAACTTACACACTCAACTATTTCATAGGCAAAGATCAATCTCATTGGGCAACCAATGTTCACGACTATGCGCAGGTGAGTTACAAAGATTTGTATAATGGTGTCGACATGAATGTTTATGCCTATGGTCCAAATCTTAAGTATGATTTGATTGTGCAGCCCAATATTGATCCTTCAATTATTCAAATTCAATTTGAAGGAACAGAAAGTGTTACCATCCAAAATAATTCTTTAATAATAGGTACTTCAATAGGAAATTTCACTGAGCAGAAACCGTACTCTTATCAAATTATCAATGGCGTTAGAAAAACGGTGTCATCAAAATTTATTTTG
>JBKJNS010000273.1:0-3141 GCA_046593455.1 Chitinophagales bacterium
GCAGGCAACCACGAAGTAAAGTTTAACAGGGAACAAGTTGCTGCGGGTATTTATTTTCTTCAAATAAAAATGAATGAAGAAACAAATGTGTTGAAAGTGGTGATACAATAAGCTTGAAGTTGGTAATGTGAATGTGATGTAAATCGGCTTTACATAAAATACCTCACCCTCTAATTCGTCAACAACCATGCGTAGCAACATTAGCTGCGCAAATCCGTAAATCATTCCGTAATTTTCATTTTTAAAATTTGCAGCAATGGAATCAGTTTTATTTAACATCCCCGAAAAACCAGATTACCAAAACCGTTTTGGTTTTCCTTACAAAAGCACGTTGAGTTTTCTTCCTTTAATAAAATCATTGGAAGAAAAGGTAAACAGCAATCAGCCGGATGCAATGCTGCTTATTGAAGTTTTAAAAACAATAAAAGCAATTCCAGAACTCAACAAAGAGATTGAAGATTTGGCAGTGCTTAAAAAATACCGCCGCGAAGTTGATTTGCTTATGAGCACTTTAATTCCTTCTTCACTAAGCAATGAAATTGTTACCGGTGTAATGATTCCTTTTTTGCCGGTTACTGTTTTCGGTACTCAAAAATTTCACGAGGTAATAGCATCTGACAGTGATGGAATTTGGGATGTTTCGAAAATGGATGTTCAGGATGCTTTTAAAGAATTGATCGCCTATGTAGGGGTTGCCATTCTTGAAAAATATTATCAGGTTCAATTGGAACGCCCCGATGTAATGCGCAGTCGGGTGATGGATAAAGTTTCGGGCGCCGCTGGTTTTTACAAACCCGATATTCATTCAACCTTCTCAGAAATAACAATTCTAAAGCAACCTAAGCCACTGAGCGAAATTGATTTAAGCCCGCTCAACGAGAATTTTTTCGATACAGCATTCTGGCTCAAAAATTTTCCGCCCGATACTTTCACCTTTACAGGAATTGTAGTTTATAGTATGATTGATGTTACCGACCGCGAAATGATTTCGAAGATCGAATATTCAATGCTCGAAGATGATGAGATTATGTCACACGCAGGAATCAATGATTTGCAAAGCAAACTCCGGAGTTTTTTTAAAACCCCCGATCTGCGATTGGGCTTGGTACCTATGTATACTTACATGGGCAAGATGACTGAGTGTGGCGACGATTCGTGGTTTTGTATTATCAAAAGAGAAAAGATGGATGTTATTTTTTCGAACTTTGAAACATCAATCTATAAGAAAGCAATTGACAAAAAGGGGCCTTATATTATCGAAGACCTCACCGCGAAATATCCTTCCAAAGTAGATAATGAACTAATGGAAGAAGGCATCAGAAGCATTATTGTGGCGCCCATTTTCAAAGATGATCAGCTCATTGGGATGATGGAAATAGGATCGGGCAAAAGGAATGCTTTTGATTTTATTACCATGTTGAAACTTAGATCTATTCTGCCGATTATTGCGGTAGTGGTGCAACGCAATGCAAGAGATTATGAAAACAGAATTCAGTCAACAATAAAAGAAAACTACACATCAATTCATCCAGCTGTTGAATGGAAATTTGTGGAAGCAGCCATTCAGCTTTTAAAAGAAACTGAAGCTGAACGCAAAAAAGGATTAGCACCAATTCAGTTGGAAAATGTAGTTCCTATTTATGGACAAATTGATATTCGCAGTTCTAGCGATCGCCGCAATGAAGCAATAAGACTTGATATCATTGATTATTTGCTTTCTGCAATTACTTTACTCAAAGAAGCCTATGAAAAATTTTCATTCAATATTATTGATGAACTTGTTTTTCGTGCTGAGAAATATCTTGATAAACTGAAGACCAACATGGACAGCGGTGATGAATCAGGCATACTTGATTTTCTTACCAGTGAAGTAAAACCATTGTTTGTGATTATTGCAGAGCGCGATGAAGCATTAAAAATTCCGATCAATAATTTTATTGTATCGCTTGATCCTGCACATGAGCATTACCACATGCGCCGGAAAAATTTTGAACAATCATTAACCCTCATCAATGATTCTGTTGCCACCTTCATGGAAGAAGAAGAGGTACGCACACAAAAAATGCTACCGCATTACTTTGAAAAGTATAAAACAGATGGTGTGGAGTACAACATTTATTTGGGGCAATCAATTTTGCAGAATGGAAATTTCGATCCGGCTTATGTACGTAACTTCAGGTTGTGGCAACTCATAAGCATGGTAAAAATTGCAAGAGAAACAAAAGCAATGCTACCAATTATGAGTGTGCCGCTTGAAACCACTCAATTAATTTTGTGTTACAGCAGCCCTTTCAGCATACTATTTCGAATGGATGAAAAAAGATTTGATGTGGCAGGAGCTTACAACATTCGTTATGAGATTGTGAAGAAGCGAATTGATAAAGCGCATATTGACGGCACTAATGAACGCATTACACAACCGGGAACTATCGCTGTTATCTACTCATTGGAAAAAGAAGAGAAAGAGTATGAGCGATATTTTGAATATTTAAAAGCAAGAGACTATATCAATGGTGAAGTAGAGCACATTGATGTGGAACCGCTTCAAGGAATGCAGGGACTTAAAGCACTGCGCATTCACATCAACTACGAACCGGGAGAACCAAAACTTGATTGGCGTGAAGAAGAATTATTGAAGGAAGTAAAAGGTATGGCAGTCTAAATCAATTTTTTTCAGAATAAATAAAATGTTCTGAAGTAAAGCATGTTGCTGTACATACCGCGATTAACAAAATTACTTTGGCTGCGGTAACCCATTGGTGCCACCGAATAACTAAAGCGAACATTAAGGCCAAAATGTTTTGAAACAAGATAACTCATATCGGCAAGCGCAGCGTATTCATTTCTTCTGAGGCAAAAATAATTGGTAGTGTTTTCCAAGGTTGCGCGATCTACAGGCCCTACACAGATCGCAGCTTTAGGTTGATTTAGTTGATAAACTTCTTCATGTTGGCGAACCAATCTCCCGTATGAAAACCCAACTCCAAAGTTGAATGATTGTTTTTCCTGGAAATGAAAGAGCACAGGAATTTGGGCATAATCTAATTTAAGCAGGTAAGCCAAAGGTTGCCCCATATAAGTTTGGCTCTTAGCACCTTTTTGTACATAGAGAATTTCAGTTGAAAAGAAAAACCTTTTTGA
>JBKJNS010000399.1:0-4491 GCA_046593455.1 Chitinophagales bacterium
ATTTAATGTGGGTAAAGAAACTGATTGGGAAAGCAGAGAAACAGTTTTCGTGATATTAGAAAATGATGAAAAGGGTTTTGCAATAATTACCGGCGTAAGTAAAGAACCTGCTAAAGAAAATTTGAATTATGTGAAGGCGAAAGTGAGTTGGCTCTCGGAAAATGATTCGGTAAATACTTTAATCATTGAATACCCTTTCAACAAATTTTATATGGCGGAAAACAAAGCACCCAATGCAGAAACCGCTTACCGCGAAGCAACAATTGATACCAATCAAATTGCTTTTGCTGTTGTAAGAATTTTAAACGGAGAAGCAGTGGTGAGCGATGTAATGATTGATGGCAAACCAATTAAAGATGTTGTTGAAGAGATGAATAAAAAATAATAACCGATTACGTTTGCCTGCCTAAAGAAAAAACAAATCTTATCTTGTGACCTCGATAAATTTTATGAGAAAAAAAATAAACTATGGCTGCAACTGATGATGGTAAAATCTGGGATCTTGTTTACAAATTAATTGAAGATGAAAAATGCATTCTCATTATTGGCCCAGAGATCGCTGTACTGAATTCCGAAAAATCAATTAATCAATTGCTTAAGGAAAGAATAGAAAATGGAATTTCGGGAAAGGTGAATTACTATGATGATGATGAATTTTTTCACTTTGCCGATGAGCAGGAAGAGGGCCTGGCGCTTATGGATATTCAGGGATTTTATGATGAGTTAAAACCAAATGAAATTCATGAGAAGATTGCAGCAATTCCTTTTCACATGATCATCTCTGTATCGCCGGATTTGATCATGAAAAAATTATTCGAGAGCAAGAAGCTTGATTTTGCTTTTGATTATTACAACAAACAACAGAACCCGAATACCATTGAAAAACCTACCGGAATAAAACCTTTGATTTATAATTTGTTTGGTAACATAGAGCAGGAAGGTTCGGTAGTTCTTACTTACACAGAATTATTTGATTACATCATTTCAATCTCGGGCAAAGATGATATGCCGCAGGAAATTAAAAACCAGATTCAGAATTCACGAATGGTTTTATTCCTTGGCTTCAAATTCGAAAAGTGGTACTTCAAATTGCTGCTGCGACTTTTAAAAATTCAGGAAGGAAAAAATATTAGGCAGGCCGGAAAAGGAAGAGCCATGTTACCACAAATCAGAAACTTTTACTCTGATGAATTTAAAATTAAATTTCTGGAATACAGCAGCCAAGAGATCATCAGCAATCTTCATTCAAAGTTTGAAGAAAAAAATACACTCAGGGGAGTTGCCACGAAAAGCAAAGAAGGTAAGCCCGAAATTTTTATGAGCTACGGCTGGGGTGGCGAAAGTGAAAATGTTGCAAACGTTGTTTATCCAACGCTTATTGACAAAGGTTTCAATGTGATCAGAGATAAAGTTGATCTCACCTATTTGGGTAACATCAAACAATTTATGCAAACCATTGGCAAAGGAAAATATGTGATGGTGATCATAAGTGATAAATATTTAAAGTCGGAAAACTGTATGTATGAAATTCTGGAGATCAAAAACAACGGCTCTATTTACGATCGCATATTCCCTATTGTTTTAAGCGATGCAAAAATCTACAATGAAATTGATCGCATTGATTACATCAACTATTGGGATCAAAAAGTAAGTGAGTTGAAAGAAAAAGTAAAGACCATTCAAGATCCGGTAGGAATTGGAAAGGTGATTGAGAAAGTGAATCAACTTTCCGACATCCGCCGAGTGTTTGACGACATTACTGATATGCTCAGGAATATGAATACGCTCTCACCCGAAATTCATAACAACACCAATTTCGAAGCGCTCACAAAAGCACTTGACAACAGGATTCAAAAGGAAAGTATAAATTAATTCGAATGCAAAATTTAAGATACCCGGGTATTAGGCCATTCACTGCTGAAGATCAAAATTTATTTTTTGGCAGAAATGAAGATGTTAAATCATTGTTGCAACTGATTGCAACAGAAAACCTGATTGTACTTTATGGTAAAGCAGGATTTGGAAAAACTTCATTGCTCAATGCCGGAGTTATTCCTGAATTAAATAAGGAAGGAAATTTTCAAACCATGCTCATCAGGTTCGGAACTTTTCTTGCCGATAACAGCATAACTCCGCTTGAAAATTTCAGCAATGCAGTTAAATCAAATGTTAATCAGGATAATTTTATTCATGCCAAACTAATTGCTACAGCGAATGTAACGGAATCAAAACTCTGGTATTTGTTTAAGTCAAAGCAGCTTTCATCAGAATCAGAAACTAATTTCATTGTTTTTATTGATCAGTTTGAAGACCTCTTCACTTATCCCGAAAAAGACATCGCAGAATTCAAGAAAGTAATTGCAGAACTAATTAATGTTTCTGTTCCGCAACAACTGCGAAATATTCTTAAAGAGAAATTACTGGCAGATAAAAATTATCTCACAAAAGAAGAGGCGCTGGCATTATTTAAATCAATAAATATCAAAATAGTTTTTTCCATTCGGTCAGATAAGTTGAGCTTAATGAACAGGCTTACTGATTACCTGCCAAATATTTTAAAAAAGTGTTACGAACTGAAGCCGCTTACTGAAGTGCAGGCAAGAAGTGCAATTGAAGAACCCGCTAAACTCACCGACAAAGAATACACAACCAAGCCCTACACATTTGATGAGAATAGTTTGAATAAGATCATTCGTTTTTTAAATAAAGACGGACAACAAAGTATTGAGACATTCATTCTGCAATTAGTTTGTCATCATGCTGAAGCAATTGCAGAAAAAAATAAATTGGTTTCGGTATCAATATCAGATCTTGGTGATCTGCAAAATGTGTCGCGTGATTTTTATGAAAACGTAATTGGATCATTAACCAACATTGATCAACTTAAAGCAAGAATTTTTATAGAAGAAGGGTTGATCTTCGAAGAAGAGCAGCGGCGAATTCAAATGTATGAAGGGCAGATAATTAAAAATTTTGTGAGTGCTGAAGAGTTGAAGAAATTGCTCGACTCTCATCTTTTACGATCAGAGCAATTTAGTACCGGCGGATTTACTTATGAACTATGCCATGATATTTTAGTGCCGCCAATTTTAAAAGCTAAATCATTAAGACTTCAAGCACAAAAAGAAAAAGAGGAAATTGTAAGAATTGAAGCTTTAAAAAAGGAAGCAAAAATTGCTGCAAGAAAAAGAACAGAACGGGTACTTTTAATAATGTCGGGCATCGCTGCAATACTAATATTTTTTTTCATTTTATATTACAGAGACTCACAGATCAAAGCAGAAAAACAACAAGCAATTATTGACCAACAGTTTAAAAATGAAAGACAAAATGATAGCATTATGACTATCATCTCTGCCTATGTAACAGAAGTAAGAACCCAGTTGAATGCAGGGAGTAGCTTAGAAGCTACAATTCCGGCAGATACAGTAATAGAGAGATTGCGTGAGTTTACAAAATCAGCGGCAGCATGGAGATATTATGCCAAGCCATATAGTAAAGGATCCATGTGCGCAAAAAACAAAATGCCTCTTGACAAAGCGCTTAAAAGTGCCAATCTTTCAATAGATTCTCCCCAGTACAAAATGTTTTTAAAAGGATACAACTACCGCCTGAAATTTGATAGCTTGAACTCATTATCCGCAGATACCTTAGTGATCAAATGAAAATTAAAACAACTACGTATTTAAATCTAAATTTACAATCTCAACTATATGTTATGCTGAGGAAATTAACAAAACATTCAAGGACGATTCAATTTGGAGATTCAATAAGATCAATTCTTACGGTAATTTTTCTTCTTGGTTTTTCTTATTCTGCTAACGCTCAAATTGTTCCTATTCAAAATCTAAGATGGTCGCCTGATGGTAAATCATTATTGTTCGACCTTAACCAAACAACTATCTATTCTGTATCGGCCACACCGGGGTCAAAACCGATTCCATATTTACCGGGGCAGGCAACTAGAAATTCCGAAGCTTCATTTTTGCCTAATGGTTCTATTGTTTTCACTTCTGACAGAAATTCAAATTTTGATATTTTTTCTGAGGTAAATAAAAAAGTAACGGCATTAACTACCGATCCTTTAAATCAAAAAAGTCCTTCAGTTTCAAATGATGGAAAGAAGATTGTTTTCTTGCAAGAGACTGCAGATGAGTCAGACATTTACAATGCTTGTGTAATGAATGCCAATGGAAATGATTTGAAGACAGTTGACGTTACCGCTAAAAATGTAAAATCACCATCATGGCTTGACAGCTATACAATTCTTTGTTCAATAAAGGAGGCAGCAATTCCTTTCGAAATCTGTGCTTTGGACATCACCACAAAAAAATATTTAAAACTTACTGACAATAAGTTTATGGATCAGCAAGCATCATTTTCTATTAAAAATCAAAAAGTTGTTTTTACAAGCTGGCGGAATATTACACCTGATATTTATGTGATGGATAAAGATGGAAAGTCACCCATCCAAATTACTTTTGATCAAAA
>JBKJNS010000020.1:0-2804 GCA_046593455.1 Chitinophagales bacterium
GAAAACACATTGCACTATGATGAACCACCCGATTGGTTTTTACCCACCCGCACCATGCTCGGCGGATTTTATTTACGCAATGGAAAATTCAGTGAAGCAGAACTGGCATTTCGTAAATAAAATCCGCCGAGCATGGTGCGGGTTGGTAAAAACCAATCGGGTGGTTCATCATAGTGCAATGTGTTTTCTGCATCAACTGCTTTCTTAAAATATTCTTCGGCGGCTTTAAAATCTTTTTTCTGCTCACTCATCTTTGCTGACAAAATATTTTGCGCAATCACTGTAATGTTCTTTGCCATGCTTAATCCGTATGCCTGATCGGCAGGAATTGTTTTGGCTATTCTTTCAAATTCTTTTTGCTCTGCTGCGGCATTCTTTAAATCATTTTTATTCAGATGAACCTGCGCGCGCGCCCAGTGCCATAGTGCCAGGGTTACATTCGCAAACGAATCGGGCTTCGGAAAATTCATGATGCCTTCCCAATCCTCTTCACCTGCCATTAATTGAATTGGTCCTGCTGTTATAAACTGCATCATCGGAGCCTGCATCACCATCATGGGGTCAACTTGCTTTACACACTCCGTCATCTTTTGCTTCGCTTCCGAATTTTTTCCCTGAAACAAACATGCGACTGCCAGAAAGTGCAGATTGTGTGTGTAATAAAGCATGGGATAAATTCCCTGAATGTTGTTGGCAGTGATGTATGATGAATCAACGTATGCAGCAGTATCATTTGCATGATCAGCCATTGCATACATACCTGTGCGCATGTAAATGTGTGCAGGCATGTGAACAAGGTGCCCGGCATTCGGAACCAATGTTGCTAAACGTCGTGCACTTGGTAAAGCTTTTTCGGGATGCGGTGATGCTTCAATCGCATGAACGTAATAGTGATTGGCACCTATGTGAAGTGAATCAACAGCAAGTACTGATTCAATTGCAGCGATAATTTCCAGCGTGTTCTCATTCGGTGTTCCGTCTTTCAACCACAATTCCCACGGGTGAAGATTCATCATGCTTTCGGCATACAATGTTTTCGCATCAAGGTCATCGGGATATTTTTCCGAGAGCGCTTTCATTTCCTTGCTGTACTTTACTTCGAGCGCATACAAATCGGCAGTGGAGTCATTGGTGTAACGCACTGCTAAAGTGTTGATGTAATCTTTTTCTTTTTCCGAAGCAATGCTGCTTAGTGCCTGCGCTTTCAAAATGGTTTCATTTGCCATGCGAGTGGCATGTACATCTGCGGGCCAGTTGTAGTTGGAGCCGTAACAAAAAGCAATTCCCCAATAGGCCATAGCAAGAGTTGAATCATATTTGAGTGCTTGTTCAAATGAGCGCACAGCTTCTTCGTGATTGAAACCATACATGAGAACAAAGCCCTGATTAAAAAATTTTTGTGCCGCACTGCTTTTGGTGCTTACAGGGTGATTAAGATTTCCCATGCCAGAGAAGAGGCCGGCAATGTTTTGCTCATCTTCTTTAACTGCTTGCTTACAATTCCAAGAGAAGAAAGTAATGAGCGTGATTAAAAGAAAGAAAATGTTTTTCATGATGATTAAATTTTATGAAAGATAAAATTTGAACATGAAATATCCAAGTGGCTGATTAGTTTTTTTTAAACGGCGCTGGCTTCTTCAAAATAATAATCAGGGTAATGAAAGAAATTCTTTGATCGTTTTCAAATAAATCTCCGGCTGTTCAATTGAGATTGAATGTCCTGCATTGGGAATCAACTTAAAAACATGATTTGGAAAAAGTTCTAAATACTCATTAGTAACTCCCCACTTTTGATTGTCGCATTCGGCCTTCACTACCAATATTGGGATTGCAGAATTTTTTAAAGCAGGTCGTGGGTCTTTTATTTCACCAAAACTATTTAACGTCATTATTGAAACATAAAATCCACCACCACCTTCTGCCTTCAAAGCATTTGCTGTATCGCACACCACTGATTTGTTTGTTCCATTGGTAAGGTAAGTTTGAAAATCATCGGCTTCTTTTTCAGGAACCAGTTTTATTCCGAATGCACTTGCAAAATAGATTGCACATCTCATTCTAAGGTTCATGAGTTTTCTATTCGCTTCCGCATTAGTACTCATCGGTGCTCGCAGGTGAATACTGTCAGCGGGTTTTGTTTGCGATAAACCACTTATCACAGGTTGAATGGGGCCGGGTGAAGTGAAAATTATTTTTGCAACTTGTTCTGGGTGGTCAGCAGCAAACATTACTGCTAAAATTGCTCCCCACGATTGTCCAATGAGAATTACTTTCTCTGCACCAATTTCTTCTACAATTTTTTCCAAATCATTTTCATGTCGCTGTGCTGAGTATTCAGAAATATTCTTCAGTTGAGAAGAATGCCCGCTGCCAATTTGATCATAGAGGTAAACATCAAACCCATCAGCAGCAAGTGGGGAAAGGGTTGCAGTATTTCTATCAGTTATAAATCCACCGGGACCTCCATGTAAATAAATAATCGGGTAAGGTTTCTTTTCCCCAACCGATTCAATTTTCGTAAATGCGATTTTTGAACCTGTAGATAAATTCCAAAATTGTGTGCTTGCTTTTTCTTTTAGTTGTGGAACTGAATAGTGCTTTGGAATTAAAATGAGGAAAGAATAAACTGCGATACAGAGCAGCATCGAAATCGCAAGAAACCGGAGCAGTATTTTTTTCATTTCAATTCAGTACGATGATTGTTCAAAATAATTGCAGGAAAATTTATTTTTATTAAGGGCACAAAAAAATCTCGCAACTCAATTGAGTCGCGAGATTCTTAATTCCTAATTCCTAATTCTTAA
>JBKJNS010000279.1:0-4824 GCA_046593455.1 Chitinophagales bacterium
AAAAAGATTGCCGTCAATAATTTTTCTGAAGACCTCGCCGGCCCAAGTTTTAGCCAATCCTTAGCGTGAGTCAGACTTGTGCCTTGAGTTTTACATCAATAAAACAAACTCGCGCGCTTTAGCAGTAGAGCAATAAAGTCGTGCGAACGTGTGCGCTGCATACAATGAGTTTGCATAATAGCAGTTTTATTTTTTATTCCAAATCCCACATAATAAAGTCAACTTCAATTGATTTCAAATATTCAAGATAAGAACTATCAGGAACGTTCCATGCCAAAAGGCGAAGCCCTTTTTGATGCAGCAGGTTCATCTTATCGGTATCTAATTCATCTTTGAAATTAGTTTTAAAACTTATGCCGTCAAAATCATGTTCAAGAGCTTTTGCCATGCCTATATCATAATCGCCGTAAGAAATAAGATAAGTACTTGCCTCAACATTTTTTTCATTCACATGCTTTAAAACGCTCGAAGTTTCAGATTCAAAAAGCAAATAAGGAGTTAATTGATATTTCTCACCTAACTCAATAATCTTATCAGCTTCAAGATTCATTAGATGAGGTGTGTTTAAACTATTTATGTTGCATGGTTCCCATGCCTTAAGGTCAATGCAAATGTATTTGCGAATTTCATTATCATTCATGTATTTAAAAACATCCTCTAACTTGCTATAAGCATTGCCGGTATCAATGCAACTGTTAATCTTTTCAATTTCATAATCAAAAGTTGCAGCAAAGCAATTAAAGGAATGCGCGCAATCTTCTATTATTGGGGAGTGTGAAAGCCAGATAGTTTGATCTTTACTTATTTGCACATCCACTTCAATGCCATCCATCAATGGCAGAGCATTTATACAACCTTCCAGGCTATTTTCCGGCAAAGTTTCATTACGCCCCCCTCTGTGAGCAATAATTTTGGATGAATCAATAACGATTGGATTATCGGGGAAATAATGGATTTTAGTACAAGAGTTTCCAGTAATAAGCAAAATAATTATCAAAGTGTTTTTCATCAAACTATTCATAGAAAGCCATATTGAAGTTGCACATTAAAAGATGGACCCAGCCTGTTTAACCAGCCAACTTCGCTATAGGTTTTTCGCTCATAGTTTAGAACGCCATTGTATGCTATTCCGCCGGAAGCAGCTATCTTAAAGCGAGCATTAATAACCTGTGAAAGTTTTATCTCCGGTGCTATCATTAGCACTGAGATTCGGGTATAATCATCGGAATAATTCCATTGGAGCATTTTTAATTGTAAAGCAGCATTTAGATTTTGCGTTGGTTGAATTAATGTTCTTCCAAAAACTAAGTACTCCATTAAATAATGTTCTTGATTAAAATTCCATGGCATTATTCCAAGCGCTCCTTCAATAAAGTATTGATGAGATGAAAGTTGAACACCGCAATAAGCTGATTCGTAATTGCCAATTCCACCGATGATATCAATTCTGGTTTGTTTATTAATCAATTGCCCGCTGCACTCAAAAATTGCTGCGTAACCAAATAGGAAAATGATTATTAATTTAGTAAAGATTCCTTTCATGTCTATAATTACGAACAAGAATAAAGTTAAGATTTTAGCATTTGAATATCAGGAATTAAAATGACGAACAAATTGTAAAATTCTACTGGCAATCCTATATAAATTTTGCCTTATTATTGTTCCATAAAAGAAACAAGTCAAAAAGAAATGTGCTATGTTTATCTTTTAATCAACTGGTAAGTACTTCATACAAAATGAAAAACTTAAAGGAAGAAATAGCAAAAGAAAAAAACTCACCATGAAATCTTTTATTACTCTGCTCTTCGTTTCCATTTTTATTGGCTGCACTTTAAATGCACAGCATTCAGGAAACATTTCACAAAATATTTTTATAACCGGTAACACTGCTGATGCTGTTTCAACTGAAAATCTGAATGTTCTTCGCGCTGCCGTAGCAGGACAGACAGCGCCCGTAACACTCATTTACTGCGGCGATATTCTTAATAAAAATGGGTTACACGGAAAACCGAAAAAACAAGATTCTGTTTTCATAAAATCATTATTGGATGTTGTGAAAGATGTTGCAGATGCAAAAGTGTTTTTTATTCCCGGTGATCAAGACTGGAATAATTCGGGAAAGAATGGCTGGAAGGATGTAAGAAAATTAGAAGAGCTGATTAATGGCATTGCAGGGAAAAAGATATTTCTTCCCGAAGACGGCTGTCCGGGACCGGAGATCATTGACTTTGGAGATAACCTGCAAATCATTTTTATAAATTCACCATGGTGGATTCATCCTTACGATCGCCCGCAGGCGCCTGACACCAAATGTGATGTACTCGTGGAACCACAATTTATTGAACAACTCCAAGGGGCGCTTGAAGATGCCGAAGAAAAAAATGTGCTTGTGGTTGGTCATCATCCTGCCATCAGCAATGGAAATTATGGAGGGCGTGTTCCTTTTGTAAGGCATTTGGAGCCACCGGTAATAGGAACATTCATAGCAGGATATCATCAGAATATCGGATCGCCCCGCGATATTGCAAATCCTTCTTATTCCGAATTTGCAAACAACATTAAATACATTATGCAGGACTATGCACCGTTCATTTATGCATCATCACATGATTTCAATTTGCAGGCACTCAGCTTTGAAAACTCTTACCAAGTAGTAAGCGGAGCAATCACAAAAAAAGTTGCAGCAGGAAAATCCAAGAAAACAGTAGTGAAATCAAATGAATCGGGATTTGTGAAGCTTGCTTATTTCGATGATGGCAAAGTGATGTTGGATATTTATGAATTAGTGAAAGGAAAATCACCGGTGAATAAATCAATAGAGTTGTATCAATCATCCTGCAATCCCGATCAATCAGGAGCGCCTGTAAATACCAGATTTGTCCCGTGTAAAGAAAAAATTTCTCCTGCTGCGAATATGAATCCTTCTTTCGCCGATAGTTTAGGAATCGCAGTTGGCGGAGCAGAATACAAAGCTGGTTTTATTAAGAAAATTTTTCTTGGTCCGCTCTATCGCTCCAGTTGGACAGCAGCCATCCAAGTTCCGTACTTAAATCTCGACACAACAAAGGGAGGATTAATTGCAAGCGGAAAAGGTGGTGGCAGGCAAACACTTTCTCTTTCGCTAAATGGTGGCAATGGAAAATCATACGTTTTCCGCAGTGTAAATAAAGATCCTATTAAAGCGCTTAATCCAGTTCTTAGAAAAACTTTTATCGTGGGTTTGTCGCGGCAATTAACGGCAACACAAAATCCTTATGGTGCAATGCCTGTTTCTTTTTTGCTGAATGCTTCTACCATCTTTCATGCGCAACCTCAATTATATATTCTGCCCGATGATCCTAAGCTTGGAATATTTCAAAAAGAATATGGAGGAATGTTGGGAATGCTGGAAGAGAAACCAAAAAAAGGTAAAGGAGATCAGCCGGGATCTTATGGTGCTAATGATGTGGTGAGGAGTTTCGATCTCTTTCGAAAACTTTATAAAGATCACGACAACCGTATTGATCCCATTGCATTTGCGCGCGCACGAGTCTTTGACATTTGGATAGGTGACTGGGGCAGGCATGAAGACAACTGGAAGTGGGCTGGTTTCAAAGATGAAAATAAAACCACCTATTATCCTATTCCCCGCGACCGCGATCATGCCTTTTCACATTGGAATGGTTTGATACCTTATCTGGCCGATAGAAAGTGGGCGATGCCAAACATTGAGAATTACAATTATCACTTTAAGGATGTGAAAGCCCAAACATGGGCAGCCAGGCATCTGGATCGGTTTCTCCTTTCTTCTCTCGATAAAAAGCAATGGCTCGCACTTTCTATGGAATTTCAGCAAGCGATGAACAACAATTTGATTGATACTGCAATTCAACAATTTCCAAAAGCAACTATTCCTCTCTCAGGAAATATTATCGGTGATAAATTAAAAAGCAGAAAAGATGAATTAACAACAGGTATTGAAGAATATTATAAGCTGCTCGCAAAAAAAGTGGATGTTGTAGGATCAAATAAAGCTGAGTATTTTAAAATCACACAATTGGAGAGCGGCAACGTAGAAGTAACGATGTATGATAAGGAAAAATCATCAGATGATAAATCCGGCGCACCACTTTATCAACGCACTTTTATTCCTGAAGAAACCAAGAGCATAAATGTTTATGGATTGGATGGTGATGATTTAATTATGATAGATGGCATTCCCGCTAAGTTCATTTTAATAAGAGTATTTGGTGGAAAAGGAAATGACAGAATCATTAACTCAGCCGGCGGTAAGAGGATTCATATCTATAATTCCAAGAACGAAAAAAGGGACTCTATCATTTCGCCTTCAAGTACTAAAATCATTTCATCATCCAATAGAAATTTAGTCGAATACAACAGGCAGGCATTTGATTATGATACTTACCTTCCATTACCGTTACTCTATTTTTCACCTGATGACGGTTTAACAGCGAGCTTTGGCTATACCCGCACGTTTCATCGTTATGCCGAAGAAAACTATTCTGACAAACTCAACGTGAATTGCAAATTGAGTACAGCAGAAAATCTGCAATTCAAAATTATTAATGAGTATCACCATGCATTTAAAAAATGGGATTGGCTTCTGGGCGGTGAAGTAGCGCACCCTTTTCCTGCTATTTATTTTTATGGTGTAGGAAATGAAACTACAAAACCCGAAGGCACAACACGTTCATATTATAAGTCGCGCTTCAACGGCTACAATACTTTCACAGGATTGCAGAGGATTTTTTGGCGTAAGAGTAGTTTCAATTTTAGTTTGTATTATAAGAATAATGCCCCCAATACTCTTTCAGAAAATTTTGA
>JBKJNS010000297.1:0-6656 GCA_046593455.1 Chitinophagales bacterium
AACTGATGTGTGGCTTAGGCAACATCAACTCATTCGGGTTGCGGCTTTCCAAAACATCCTTGGGATTGTAGTTCAAATTTCTTCCGTGCTTATAGCGAAGGTTGGTGCTTGTTTCTCTGTCACCAATCACTTTTACCGGCTCCTTCACGCGAATGGTTCCATGATCGGTTAAAATGATTAAGTTTACTTTCTTCGATGCAATCTTTAACAATGCATCGTGCAACGGAGAATGCTGAAACCATGATTGTGTGATGCTGCGGTAAGCAGTTTCATCATCTGCCAATTCCTTGATCACATTCATTTCAGTTCTTGCATGCGAAAGCATGTCAACAAAATTATAAACGATCACATTTAAATCATTTCCCATCATGTTATAAATGTTATCGGCCAAACTTTTGCCATCAACGAGGTTGGTAATCTTGGTGTAAGAAAATTTAACATCTTTTTTCAAGCGCACCAATTGATCAGCAAGAAAATGGGGTTCATGCAAATTTTTTCCGCCCTCTTCTTCATCATTCAACCAAAAATTAGGAAAACGTTTTTCAATCTCAAGCGGCATCATGCCTGCGAAAATTGCATTGCGGCTGTATTGTGTTGAGGTAGGAAGTATGCTGTAGAAATAATCTTCGTCAATTACTCTGAAAGATTCTGAGATAGTTGGCTGAATTACTTTCCACTGATCATAGCGCAGATTATCAATCAACAACAGGAATGTTGGAGTTCCCGGTTCGAGGTATGGAAACACTTTTGTTTTTAAAACATTGTGCGACATGGTTGGTGTATTATCATCATGCCTGGTAAGCCATTGCTTGTAATTTTTAATAATGAATTTACTGAACTCAGTATTGGCTTCGCTCTTTTGCATGGCAAGCACATCGCGCATGCTATCAGTTTTTGCATTGTCTAATTCAAGTTCCCAGTAAATTAATTTGCGATATACATCTGCCCATTCCTCCTGATTCAAACCATTACTCAAACGGGGGAATATTTGCTGGAACTCTTGCTGATAAAGTGAAGTTGTTTTCTCAGAAACCAAGCGACGATTATCTAACAATTTTTTAAGTGTAAGTAAAATTTGTTGTGGCTTCACCGGCTTAATCAGGTAATCGCTGATCTGTGATCCAATGGCTTCTTCCATCAAATTCTCTTCTTCACTTTTTGTAATCATTACAACCGGAACACTTGGTTGTATTGCTTTAATATCAGTAAGTGTTTCTAATCCGCTTCGGCCGGGCATTTGCTCATCTAAAAAAACAATGTCAATTATTTCACGCTTGCATTTCTCCAATGCATCTATTCCATTGCTTGCTTCAATAATGTTATAACCTTTTTGTTTTAAGAAAAGAATTTGTGGTTTTAATAATTCAATCTCATCATCCACCCATAAGATGGTAGGTTCGTTTGCCATGTGTTGCTTTTATTTTAAAATGTTAATTGAAAAGAATAAATATAAGTGTAGAAGCTGATGCGATAAGAAAGAAGAATAATTGGTGATTAGAATTTTAGATTTGCATTCTCGAATATTAAGCCAAAGATATAGATAATAACCACAGCCCTTGAACAAAAGAAAAATCATTAACGATCCGGTATATGGTTTTATTACCATCCCAACAGATTTGATATACGACATTATTGAGCATCCGTTTTTTCAGCGGCTCAACCGCATTAAACAATTAGGACTCTCCTATCTTGTTTATCCCGGTGCACAGCACACACGCTTGCAACATGCATTGGGCGCTATGCATTTAATGAATGAAACTTTAGAAGTACTAAAATCAAAAGGTTTTGAGATTTCTCCTGCAGAAGCAGAAGCTGCAACGGTTGCAATTCTCTTGCATGATCTTGGGCATGGCCCCTTCTCTCACACGCTGGAAAATTTAATTGTTACAGGTGTAAAGCATGAGGAGCTGACTTTACTAATGATGGAAAAATTAAATACAGAATTCAATGGAAGCCTTGAATTAGCGATTAACATCTTTAAAGGAAATTATCATAAAAAGTTTTTACACCAATTGGTTTCGAGTCAGCTTGATATGGACAGATTGGATTACATGAACCGCGATTCTTTTTTCACCGGCGTATCGGAAGGGGTAATTGGCTACGACAGAATTATTAAAATGCTTGCAGTAAATAACAACGAAATTGCTGTGGAGTCAAAAGGGATTTATTCGATTGAGAAATTTTTAATCTCGCGCCGCCTTATGTACTGGCAAGTGTATTTGCACAAAACTGTCTTGGCTGCAGAAGAAATGATGATTAAAATTATTGAACGTGCAAGATTTATTTTCTCAATAAGAATTCTTGAATGTTCTCCTCCATTAAAGTGGTTTTTGGGAAATGAAGTTTCATTAGAGCAATTAAGAAATGATGAGAGCATACTTGCAAGATTTACTGAGCTTGATGATTCAGATATTTTTTCAGCTTTAAAGATCTGGCAACATGATGAAGATGCCATTCTTTCTTATTTGTGTTCTCATCTTTTAAAAAGGAAACTTTTTAAAATTGAGTTACAGAACGAACCCTTCCCGTCTGAAAAAATTAATGCCTGTGTTTTAGCAGCAAAAAAAATCGCATCACTAACCGATGATGATTCAAAATATTTAGTGATCTCTTCTTCTACCAGCAACCATGCTTACAATCCAACCGAAGAGTCGATAAGAATTTTATTTAAGGATGGAATAATAAAAGATATCAGCCAGGCCTCTGACATCTTTAACTTATCGGTAATGAAGCAACCGGTAGTAAAATATTATTTGTGCTACCCAAGAGAACTTGCGTAAATGAATTGATTAGTGACTGATGATTATTTTTTTCACTTCAGTTTCCTTTCCTGAAATTATTTTTAAAAGATAAGTGCCATCTGCAATTTCTACAATTGGAAATGAAAATGAATTGGTACCCATAAAGAGATTTACTTCTTCACTAAAAATTATTCTGCCGCTCAAATCAATTATTGAAAAAATACAATTTGATTTTTCATTTCCATTGATAACAATATTTATAAATTCATTCGAGGGATTAGGGTAAACAGAAATTCCGCTACTTAAATAAGCCAAATCATTTACCTGATTAATGATCACGCAAGAATCAAGCGAACTGAAACACAAGGTTGTATCATCCAAAACAAAATCATCTTCGGGTGTTGAATTAATAAGTATGCCGCCTGAAGATGAGAATACCGCCGGCTCATGAATGGTAACCGGCATGTGAGATTCGATAGTAAGATCAGTTTCATCAATTTCATTACACCCGCTATGAAAACCTGTATCTAACTTTATAAGCATTGCACTAAAATGTTGCGGCGTATAAAAATTACTGAAGCCACTTAACACATACCCGTCACTTCCTTTTGATGCAGTGAGGTAAGGATAGTGCGAGCCACCCGAATTATAAGCGCGCAAAAATTTCATGTGTCCATCTTTGTCTGTTTTCAAAACACAGTGCTTATTTGGAACAAATCCAACCGAGGGGTAAGAGAACGTTGCAACACCAACTGCAAAACTTCCATCGGGAGTAACAACAACCGAAGATCCGTTTTCCGATCCTTCAATATTGGTTCCTGCGTAACTGCGACTCCATAGCGTATCGCCATCGGTATTTGTTTTCATTAAAAATTCATCGGGGTAATCCTGAAAACTATTTTGATTAAGTGTGCTGCTTCCGGTAACTACATAATTTCCATCGAGTGCAATTGCAAGTCCATAACCTGTTGTGTGCTGTAGCGTATCTCCATAAGTTTTCAAAAAAACTTTATTGCCATCAACATCTGTCTTCAGTAAAAAACATTGCAGCGTTCCCTGTTCAAGATATCTTCCGGTAGCAAGGTAATGCCCATCATAAGTTTCGATAATATCGAAGGCTTCATCAATAGCTGTTTTAGTTCCAAAAGTTTTTCCCCATAAAAAATTTCCATCATCATCAATCTTCATCAGGTAAATATCTTTGTAAGCTGAATTCGCATCTTGCCCGTAAGTGCTGGTGGAACCTGCGAGCACATATTGCTGCGTGGTTGTTTCAATGATACTGTTAACGCCATCATCACCCGAACCCGACATTGTTTTTTTCCAAATGGTTTCACCAACCGCATTAGTTCTTACCAATAAAATATTATAAGAGCCAAAACTTCCAATGCTTGCTGCCAGAAGAAAACCGTGGTCATGTGTTTCAATTACGCGCTGCGATATATTGTTCCATGAAAATGAGTTTGCATAAGTCTTACTCCAGAGAATATCTCCATGGCAATCTGTTCTGGTAAGGAATATTTTGTTGGTGCCGTTTACAGTTGCAAGTCCGGTAAAAATAAATCCATCATCGGTAGTTTGGTAAGCGCCAAAACATTCAACATCACCATCTTGCTTGTATATTTTTTGAAAGGTGGTTTGTGCATTTGAAATTATTGCCAGTGAAATAAAGCAGATGAATAGTATTTGTTGTTTCATGTTTAAAATTTA
Source organism: Chitinophagales bacterium (assembly GCA_046593455.1). Taxonomy (GTDB): domain Bacteria; phylum Bacteroidota; class Bacteroidia; order Chitinophagales; family UBA10324; genus JAJAYG01. The sequence goes on from JBKJNS010000297.1 coordinate 4,452, forward strand.
TTCAAAGAATTTCTTAGCATCAAATTTAAAAATTGCAGCACACTTTGAAAATATAATCTTCAGCTTGATTTTATTTTAAGGAATGAAATAAAAAAATCCGCATTCAAAATGAACACGGATTTCCATTTCATGAAAAAATTTTTACTTCATTAAACCGCCGCTAATTTTTGCGACTGATAGTGTCCGGCTTTTAGTTTCTCCGCAACTTCGGTAAAGCAGTTGAGTGTTTCACTAATATCTTCGGCAGTATGCACAGCAGTAGGAATTAACCTGAGTAACATAACTCCCTTAGGCACAACAGGATAAATTACGATTGAAAGGAAGATGTTATAATTCTCTCTTACATCAATAATAAGGTTTGCAGCTTCAGAAGAATTACCATTTAAATAAACAGGCGTTACGGGAGTATTCACTTTACCTAAATCAAATCCGCGTTCCTTCAATCCATTTTGAAGTGCATGAACATTCTCCCACAATTTTACCTTCAGTTGTGGTTGCGTTCTTACCAGATCCAATCTCTTTAAGTTTCCAACCACGATCGGCATTGGTAACGCCTTTGCAAAAATTTGTGAGCGTGAATTGTAACGGATATAATCAATCACCTGCTCTTCGCCCGCCATAAATGCACCAATGCTTGCCATTGATTTTGCAAACGTGCTGAAGTAAAGATCAATGCTGTCCTGCACACCTTGCTCCTCACCAACACCTGCACCGGTTGCGCCCATGGTTCCAAAACCATGTGCATCATCTACCATTAGTCTGAAACTGTATTTCTTTTTCAGTTCAACAATCTCTTTCAGCTTTCCCTGATCACCAGCCATTCCAAAAACACCTTCTGTAATTACAAGAATTGCACCTCCTGAATCTTTAACTAATTCGGTTGCACGCTTCAATTGCTTCTCGCAACTTTCAATATCGTTGTGAGCGAAAACAAATCTTTTTCCCATGTGCATTCGCAAGCCATCAATAATGCAGGCATGTGATTCGGCATCATACACAATTACATCGCGGCGATCAACTAAGCAATCAATAGCCGACATAATTCCCTGATACCCGAAGTTCATGAGGATGGCAGATTTCTTTTGTACGAATTGCGCCAGTTCATTTTCTAATTGCTCATGCAAATCACTGTTGCCGCTCATCATGCGGGCTCCCATTGGATAGCCAAGGCCATACTTTGCTGCTGCCTCGGCATCTACCTTTCTAACTTCGGGATGATTGGCAAGCCCTAAATAATTATTTAAACTCCAAACAATTTTTTGCTTTCCTCTAAAACCCATTCTTCCTCCCACTTCGCCTTCTAATTTGGGAAATGAAAAATAGCCGTGTGCAATTTTTGAATACTGACCAATTGGTCCGCGGTTATCTAATATTTTTTCAAATAAATCCATAGTGATTTTATTTATGATTGGCTGCGAAAGTAAACATGAATGATTGAATATGAAAAGAAGGAAATCATGATTCCCACCTGCATGTTTGAAACAGGTGAGCACCGAAGCCCTTGTCTCACTTTTCGCTGACACAGCGTATAAAATAATTTTAACTTTCGCTTGTATCAGTTAAATCGCACTATTTTCTAACTGTGTACTGCCATGCCCACCAGATAAGCAAAAACTGAATTGGCAACCTCAAAAGGGTAAGGTAAAAATTTGGATTATTGCTTTTCCAATAATTTAAGCTCATTTGAATATTGGCAGGAAAAACAGCTACCAACAATGCAATAATCAGCCATGCACTAACAGCACGTGTTGAAGCAGGAATCAACAACAGCGCAAACATAATTTCGCATGCGCCAATCAAATAATTTATTGATTCCGGATAAGGAATCCCTAAAGGAATTATTTTAATATACCATTGCGCATTAACAAAATGGTTTACCCCCGCTACTATATAAAGCAAACACATTAACCACAATAAGACCTGACTCATTTTTTCGTGCTGATTTGATAAAGCCTCGCAAAGAAAAAGGATTTGTGGTTAAGAAAGTTGATTATGGTTAACGTATTCTCACAAGCCGCTCTCTTGATTTTCGCGGACACGGCGTGTTGAATTTTATTACGCCGAGTCCCGCGCTCAATCACAAAAAAGCTGCGGGCGAGGAAACGGCTGCGGATAAGACTTTCGCCCGCAGGGTAATATTATTTGTTGAACTTTGAAAAATAATCATCAATCTCTGGCTTAAGTTCTATACCAACTCTTTCAAAG
>JBKJNS010000438.1:0-11074 GCA_046593455.1 Chitinophagales bacterium
AGTATCTTCTGTATCAAATAAATACCTGGCAAGAACTTTTGCCAATTCTGTTTTTCCAACACCGGTTGGGCCAAGAAAAATAAATGATCCAATTGGCTTTCTTGGATCTTTAAGTCCGGCTCTGTTTCGTTGAATTGCTTTGGTAATTTTCTTTATTGCCTCTGTTTGACCCACAACGCTTCCCGAAATTTCCTCTGCCATGTTAAGCAACTTTGTACTTTCACTTTGCGCAACACGCTTAACCGGAATGCCTGTCATCATAGCAACCACTTCAGCAATGTCTTCTTCTGTTACAGGATAACGTGCAACTTTTGTTTCTTCTTCCCAACTCACTTTCGCTTTTTCTAATTCTTCTCCTAATTTCTTTTCGGTATCGCGAAGTTTTGCTGCCTCTTCATACCGTTGACTTTTTACAACTTTATTTTTTTCAACCTTAACATCTTCAATCTTCTTTTCTAAATCAATCATGTTTTGGGGGACATGAATATTTTTTAAGTGAACTTTTGCACCTACTTCATCCATTACATCAATTGCCTTATCTGGATGTAAGCGATCAGTAATATAGCGGGTGCTCAGCTTAACACAGGCATCAATCGCTTCATCGGTATAGGTTACATTATGAAAATCTTCGTACTTGCTTTTAATGTTGTTAAGAATGATAAAAGTTTCTTCGGGTGAAGGCGGATCAACCAATACTTTCTGAAACCGGCGGTCAAGTGCACCATCCTTTTCAATATATTGGCGATACTCATCTAATGTTGATGCACCAATGCATTGTAATTCACCTCTTGCTAATGCAGGCTTAAAAATATTCGAAGCATCAAGCGAACCTGTTGCGCCACCTGCACCTACAATTGTATGAATCTCATCTATAAATAAAATTACGTCGCGATTTTTATCGAGCTCATTCATAATCGCTTTCATGCGCTCTTCAAATTGGCCGCGATACTTTGTTCCTGCAACCAAGGCAGCAAGATCAAGCATCACAATTCTTTTGTCAAATAATACCCGCGATACCTTACGTTGATGAATTCTTAGCGCAAGACCTTCAACAATAGCTGTTTTACCAACGCCCGGTTCACCAATTAATATTGGGTTGTTCTTTTTTCTTCTGCTTAAAATCTGTGATACTCTTTCAATTTCTATATCATGTCCTACGATAGGATCAAGAGATCCCTCTTCAGCTTGTTTGGTAATATCTCTTCCGAAATTATCAAGCACCGGTGTTCTTGATTTTGTTGCGGGTGCCTTTCTTGAGGATGATGGTGCATTTGCAGCACGAGATTTTTCTTCTTCAAATCCTTCTTCATCTTCGTGTGATTCATTTGGTATCTCGCCTTTCATTTCTCCGTTTACAAAATCAAGCTCTGCTTTAAATGAATCGTAGTCAATTTCAAATCTTGAAAGAATTTCTGTTACTACGTTGTCTTTATTTTTTAGAATTGAAAGCAAAAGATGTTCTGTGCCAATCGTATCTGACTTTTGAACTTTTGCTTCAAGAATCGTAATCTTTAAAGCCTTCTCTGCTTGTTTTGTAAGTGGCAGATTATTCACGTTTACATTGTGGTTGTGAATTGCCTTTTCTCGAATAGAATCTTCGATGGCTTTTCTCATGAGTACCACATCAATATCCATTGACTTAAGAACTCTTATTGCGAGTCCTTCTCCATCACGGATTAATCCGAGAATCAAATGTTCGGTCCCAATAAAATCGTGACCTAGTCTCAGTGCCTCTTCCCGGCTGTAAGAAATTACCTCTTTTACTTTAGGTGAAAATTTTGCTTCCATATCTTTAGTTTATCAAAGTATCAACCAAATGCCTGAAACGATACAATGTGTCAGGCAAATTAACACGAGTTGAATTTATTTACAAAATTATTCTCTGCTTTTGTTTGTTTTCAACATCATAAAGGTAAAGTGTATGACGCATCTTGTATCAATTTTATTTTTGAATTTACGTAAGAGGCCTTTTTGTCTCAACGGTTTTTAGTTTATTTGCACAAAACAAAAATTCGATCATGAAGTTCAGCGTTGATAAACAAGAAAAGTATTGTGTGTTTTTATTGCAGGAAGCGAAACTGAATTCGCAGACCGGTCCTCTAATGAAATCAGAAATGATTTTGCTAAATGCCGAAGGATACAGAAATATTATTTTAGATCTTTCAGAAGTTCAATTTGTAGATTCAAGCGGGTTGAGTGCAATTCTGATTTCAAACCGCTTGTGTAAGAATGCAAACGGAACTTTTGTTTTAACAGGTGCGAATGAACAGGTGATGCGATTGATTAAGATTTCGCAACTTGATGCTGTGATTAATGTAACCCCATCACTTCAGGAGTCGAAAGATTTAATAATAATGGAAGAAATTGATAGAGATATTAGTGACACTACCGAAGCATGACGTTTGATGTATTTATTTTAGGAAGCAATTCAGCAATACCTGCATACGGCAGGCACCCAACCTCACAGGTAGTAAATCATAACGAAAAACTTTTTCTTATTGATTGTGGCGAAGGCACGCAAATGCAAATGAGCCACTATAAAATAAAGAGAAGCAAGATCAATCACATCTTCATTAGTCATTTGCATGGCGACCACTACTATGGTCTCATCGGATTAATTACAAGCTATCATTTAATGCAACGCGTTGAGCCATTGCATCTGTTTTGCCCAAAAGGGTTAAGCGAAATTATTGAATTGAATTTTAAATATTCTGATACGCGATTAAAATTCGAATTGCTGTTTCATGAAATAGATTGTGAATCTTCAAACATAATTTTTGAAAATGAACAACTAAGCATAACCACCATTCCTATGCAGCACCGTATTTCGTGTTGCGGTTTTCTTTTCAAAGAAAAAAAGCATGAACGAAAAATCATTTCTCAAAAATTAGCCGAATACAAAATTCCGGTTTCAGAAATTCCTTCAATAAAAAAAGGAAATGATTTGGTTTTGAATGGGAATACAATTAAAAATGCTGAGATCACTACCGGTGCTGAACCTTCACGCTCCTACGCTTATTGTGCCGACACTTTATATAATGAAAAAATTCTTCCAATAATTAATGGAGTCGACCTGTTATATCACGAAGCGACCTTTATGGATGAATCTGAAGAACGGGCTTCACTTACTTTTCATTCCACCACAACTCAGGCTGCAACAATGGCAAAAAAAGCAATGGTAAATAAATTACTCATTGGCCATTTTAGTGCGAAGTATCCCGAGCTGGAGCTTATGGCCGAAGAAGCAAAAAAAGTTTTTCCGGAAACCCAATTGGCAATCGAAGGCAAAAAGTTCAATGTATCTGTCTTACAATTCTCAGAACCTGCATAAAAATCAATAATCTTTTAACGTCGTTTGCCTACTTCATTTTTCTTACTTTTGTACTATGCAATTAACAGCAGGCCAATGGTGTAATTTTTTAGGTGGAAAGCTGGAAGGAAACAGTGAAATATTAATTACACATCCTGCAAAAATTGAAGATGCCGGAACAGGTGCCATAAGTTTCATTGCCAACCCTAAGTATTTACAATTTGCTGAATCAACAAAAGCTTCTGCATTAATTGTAAGCAATGATTTTATTACAGAACATGATCAACCATTTGCATTAATAAGAGTTGACCAACCTTATATTTCTTTTACGCGTGTGCTGGAAAAGTTCAATAAGCCGTTTGATGATCTTAACGGAATTCATGAGACTGCTGCAATCGATTCATCAGCTAAAATCGGTGATAATGTTTTTATTGGTGCTCATACTTATGTGGGCAAAAGCGTTACAATTGGAAACAATGTAAAAATTTTTGCACAAGTTTATTTAGGTGATGAAGTAGAAATATTGGAAGGAACTGTTTTATACCCGGGAGTCAAGGTTTACAATAAATGTAAAATCGGAAGGCACTGTGTAATTCATTCGGGAGTGGTTATAGGAAGTGATGGATTTGGTTTTGCTCCACAACCCGATGGAACTTATTTGAAAGTGCCTCAATTAGGAAATGTTTTACTGGAAGATAACGTTGAGGTTGGATCTAATACAACAATTGATCGTGCAACTTTAGGTTCAACAATAATTCGCCGCGGTGCAAAGATTGACAACCTCGTGCAGGTTGCACACAATGTTGAGATAGGTGAAAACACTGTGATCGCTGCACAGAGCGGAATTTCGGGCAGCACCAAAATCGGTCGCAATTGTATGATAGGCGGGCAGGTGGGTTTTGTGGGTCATATTGAAATCGCCGATGGCTCAAGAATAAATGCGCAAAGCGGAGTTTCAAAAAGCATTAAAGAAAAAAATAAAGCCTGGAATGGTGCGCCCGCTTTTGATTTTAATGCTTCATTACGATCTCAATCTGTTTATCGTAACTTGCCCGACTTACAAAAGCGAATTGAAGCTCTTGAAAAAAGATTAATGAAAACTGATAACTAAATCAATGAGCGATTTTCAACAAACCCTAAAGAAATCATTTACCCTTTCGGGCATTGGAGTACACACAGGGATTAGTGCAAACCTCACGGTAAAACCCGCAGCAGGAAATCACGGTTTTGTATTTAAACGAATCGATCTTGAAGGCGAACCAACCATTAAAGCCGATGTTGATTTGGTGGTTGATGTTTCAAGAGGTACAACACTTCAGCAGAATGGCGCAAAAGTTTCTACTGTTGAGCATTTGCTTGCTGCGCTTGTAGGAACTGAAATTGATAATGCCTTGATTGAAATTGATGGGCCCGAAGTGCCAATACTTGATGGCAGCTCAAGAATGTTTGTTGAAGCAATTATTGATTCTGGAATTGAAGAGCAAATTCATTTCAAACGAGTATATTTTAAGCTCACAAAAAATATTGTTTTCAGGGATGAGAAAAGAAATGTAGAACTCACTGCAGTTCCATCAGATGATTATCAGCTTTCAATTCTCATCGATTATAATTCAGAAGTGCTGGGGCCGCAACATGCTACTGTTGACCACATCAGTGAATTTAAAAAAGAAATAGCAGAAGCAAGAACATTTTGTTTTCTTCATGAAATAGAATCATTGGTTGAGAACAATCTGATTCGTGGCGGATCGCTTGACAATGCATTGGTTATTGTTGATCATAAAATTGACGACAGCAGATTAAAGAAGCTCGCAGCATTTTTTCATAAAGAAGATATTGAAGTTGAAGAAGGTTATTTGAATAATGTTGAACTTCGATATCGCAATGAACCTGCACGCCATAAATTATTGGATGTTGTAGGTGATCTTGCATTAATAGGAATGCCTATAAAAGCTAAAATATTTGCTTCAAAACCGGGGCATGCAGCTAACATAGAATTTGCAAAAAAAATTAAAGCACATATAAAGGAATCAAAAGCCATGAAAGACGTTCCATTCTATGATCCAAGTATTCCACCGGTTATGGATATTAAAATGATTGAGCGTGCATTGCCGCATAAATATCCTTTTCTTCTGGTAGATAAAATTATTGAACTTGGAGAGAACTATGTTGTTGGCGTTAAGAATGTAACTTTTAATGAAAACTTTTTTCAAGGTCATTTTCCGGGAAACCCTGTTATGCCCGGCGTTCTTCAGATAGAAGCAATGGCGCAAACCGGAGGCCTTTTGGTTTTACACACTGTGAATGATCCTGAAAACTGGGATACTTATTTTTTAAAAATTGACAATGCAAAATTTAAAAACAAAGTTGTGCCGGGTGATACTATGGTGATGCGACTTGAATTGATAAGTCCAATACGAAGAGGCCTTTGTGAAATGAGAGGAACCGTTTATGTTGGAAATAAAGTTGCAACAGAAGCAGACCTTGTTGCAAAAATTGTTAGAAAAGATTTAAGATAATTGAAAAGAAAAGGAACAGACTGAAAACAAAAATTAAATTTGCACCCTTCTAAAAGATGTCTTTAAATTTATCCAGTGTTCATCCAAAAGCCAAACTCGGTCAACAGATTGAGATAAGCCCCTTTGTTACTATTTACGAAGATGTTGAAATTGGCGACGGCTGTTGGATTGGCCCCAATGTAACGATTATGAATGGCGCCCGCATTGGAAAAGGAGTCAAAATTTATCCGGGCTCAGTAATCAGTGGCGACCCACAAGATCTAAAATATAAAGGCGAAACCACATTTGCTACCATTGGAGATAACACCATCATACGCGAATGTGTTACCGTTAATAAAGGAACAACCTGGAGTTCAAATACAATTGTTGGAAGCAACTGCTTACTTATGGCATATGCCCACATTGCACATGATTGTGTGATAGGGAATAATTGTGTAATTGCTAATAACGCTGCACTTGCTGGCCATATCATAGTAGAAGATTTTGCAGTACTTGGCGGCGTAACTGCTGTTCATCAATTCGTTAAAATCGGGCAACATGCATTTATCAGCGGTGGTTCTCTTGTGAGAAAAGATGTTCCTCCTTTTGTAAAAGCAGCGAAGGAGCCATTAAGTTTTATAGGTGTTAATTCTATTGGGTTAAGAAGAAGAGGATTCAATGATGAAAGCATTAATCGAATTGAAGATATTTATCGAATCATTTTTGTAAAGAATCACAATGTTTCAAGAGCCTTAACAGCAATCGAAACTGAGATTGATCCATCACCCGAGCGCAATGTAATTCTCGATTTCATTCGCGGCAGTGAAAGAGGAATAATGAAAGGCTACACCAACGGCAAGTATGAAGATAATAATTAGTAATGCCGGAAAGCGATTCAACTTTGAATGGATACTAAAAAAAATAAACTGCACTTTCATTTCAGGAAATTCTTATGCCATACTCGGGCCTAATGGGAGCGGAAAATCCACGCTGCTGCAATTAATTTCGGGCAGTACTTCAACATCAGCGGGCAGCATCGCATATTACATTGATGAAAAGCAAATTGATGACGAAAAAATTTTCAATTACCTCACAATTGCAGCGCCTTATCTCGAACTCATTGAGGAATTCACTGCAACAGAAATGATTCAGTTCCAAAATCAATTCAAATTATTTTTGAATAGAATCACAATCAAAGAAGTGTTACAAATTGCTATGCTCACAAAAGATGCAGAGAAACAAATTTGTAATTTTTCTTCAGGTATGAAGCAGCGTTTAAAAATCTCACTTGCAGTATTAGCTGATGTTCCAATAATTTTACTTGATGAACCAACTACCAATCTTGATCAGCAAGGATTTGAATGGTATTTAAAATTGATGAAAGATTATACAGCCAACAGGCTAATTATAATTTGTTCAAATCTTGAAAGAGAAATTGTTTTTTGCAATGAGAAGATTGATGTAATGAAATTCAAATAGTAACTAAGTTTCAATTCCAAAAAAAGTATTTACAAATAAGTTAACCTTGCCGGATATTTCAGATCTTGTCTTCCAATAATTTTTATGTCAATCGCTGAAATCATTCTCTTGGTATTTTATATCGTTTTGTTTTCAGCAGTGATTTTGAAAACCAAACTCTTCAGCAATTCTTCCTTGGCTTCGGGTCAAATTGTTTTCATTTTCATTATTAAAATTATTGCCGGAATTTTTTACGGCTATATCCATCGCAAATATTACGGCGGCGGTGATACCATGGAATATTTTGTTGAGAGCAAATTTATTACCGACCGCCTGGCCAATCACGACTATGTCTCCTTTATAAAACTCTTGTTTGGCATTAACCATCGCCCCCCTGCGCCCGATATCAAAGAATATGCACTCGCCATCGGTTACTGGAATGATATGAGCAGCTATTTCATTATTCGCTTTCATGCAATTGCACGTTTGCTGAGTTTCGGATATTACAATGTACATGTTGTGTTTTATAATTTTATAACACTCGTTGGATTGCTTTTCCTCTTCAGGTTTTTTAATAATATGCTGCCATCAAAAAAATATTTTATTGCGGCAATTATTTTTTTCTTTCCATCAGTGCTTTTTTTTAGTTCCGGAATTCATAAAGACGGAGTTGCTTTGGCTGCCCTTGGCTTCATCTTATTCTTTATTCAAAAATTAAACAGCAGCTTCTCGTTAAATGAAAACGAAAAAAGCAGTCTCTTGCTTCAAAGATCATTTTCAATTATAGGCTTGCTAATTGGTTTGTGGCTCATATTGGTGGTAAGAATTTTTTGGCTGCTGCTTTTAATTCCATACCTGAGTGCGTTAATCATTAATTTAAGATTCCCTAAAAACCCGCTGATAAAATATTTGCTGATTGCTGCTGTTTATTTTGGGGTTGCTGTTAATCTCAATTCATTTTTCCCCGATCTCGATTTTCTCAACATTATTGTTTTAAAGCAACGCGAATTCTTGAGTATCCCGCAAGGCAATCATGCACTTCAAATTCCAAGCTTAATTCCTTCCCTACAAAGCATTCTGCTTGCCATACCAAATGCTTTAGGCAATTGCATTTTAGAACCGGGCATTACCAACCTTAATTCTCCTTTTGAGTGGATGGCTTCCTTCGAAAACGTTTTAATTATGATGCTGGCTTTCATTTGTTTTTTCGAACGGAAAAAAAATCTGCCGCAAACTCAGGCATCATTATTTTTCTTTTGTCTTTTCTTTTCCATCACCATTTTTATTGTAACCGGAATTACCATTCCCATTCTTGGCGCACTATTCCGCTATAAAATGATAGGCGTTTTACTGCTTCTTATTTCAATGGCAATTTTAGTAGATGAAAATAAAATAACGATTCTCGCTAAAAAACTTCCTAAATAAATCTGCACTAATAGTTGCTGTCAGATAAGGAATGTCTTAACTCCCAACATTTCAGTTTAATAAGTTATTTGTTAGTAACTGCTCTCATTTGATGAATTAACAAACTTAAAATTACAAGGTTATTCTATTGTATTTATTGAATTTTTATTAAATTCCAAAATATTTCTCAATTATTTTGATCAAACTCTTCATTTTTTTACCTATGTGCAAAATATTTTCTTGTTTTATTAAATAGCAGTTACATCTTTGCACCGTTAGATTTCAAACAATAGTTCTTCAAAACAATAAAACTCCAGAAAAAGCTATGAATACCACTCGCCACCATTCAATTGAAAAATTTAAAACACCCAGAATGCCAGAACCCAAACACGAAGCCCATAAGGTTTCAGATATTTTTGCAGAGAATGTTTTCACTGAACATGCAATGAAAACTTACCTGAGCGAAGACGCCTATTACAGCGTAATGACTGCGATTAAAACAGGAACAAAGATCGATAGAAAAATTGCTGATCAAGTTGCATCTGCCATGAAATCATGGGCTGTTTCAAAAGGTGCTACACACTTCACCCATTGGTTTCAACCCCTCACAGGTACCACCGCCGAAAAGCATGATGCCTTTTTTCAAATTACAGGCAATGGAAAAGGAATAGAAATTTTTGATAGTAATATGTTGGTGCAGCAAGAACCGGATGCATCGAGTTTCCCAAGCGGAGGATTAAGAAATACATTCGAAGCCCGCGGTTATTCTGCTTGGGATCCATCATCGCCCGCATTTATTATGGAAGTTGGGAACGGAAAAACTTTATGCATTCCAACTGTTTTTATTTCATACAATGGTGAAGCATTGGATTACAAAGCACCGCTTTTAAAATCATTACATGCTGTTGAAGAAGCTGCCATTGCAGTTTGCAATTACTTCGATAAAAATGTTACAAAGGTTACTCCTACTCTTGGTTGGGAACAAGAATATTTTGTGGTTGATGAGGCCTTGCATGATGCACGCCCCGATTTGGTATTCAGCGGTCGCACATTATTTGGTGCCACACCAGCAAAAGGTCAGCAATTAGAAGATCATTACTTCGGTAGTATTCCCGAAAGAGTTTATGCATATATGCTCGATTTTGAAACAGAATGTTTTCGTCTTGGTGTTCCAATTAAAACCCGGCATAATGAAGTTGCTCCATCGCAATTTGAGTGCGCACCTTATTTTGAAGAGGTGAATGTTGCCGTTGATCACAATCAATTGCTGATGGATGTAATGGAAAGAGTTGCTCGCCGGCATAAATTGAGAGTACTGTTTCATGAAAAACCATTTGCAGGAATTAACGGTAGCGGTAAACATTGCAACTGGAGTTTAGCTACTGATACAGGAAAAAATTTATTGAGCCCTGGAAAAACGCCGAAAACAAATCTTCAATTCTTAACCTTCTTTATCAATGTGGTAAAGGCAGTTAATGATCATGCAGATTTAATTCGCGCTTCAATTGCTACTTCGGGTAATGAACATCGCCTCGGCGCCAATGAAGCACCGCCTGCAATCATCAGCGTATTTATTGGAAGTTACATGACAGAAGTACTTAATGAAATTGAATCGAAAGTTAAGGAAGGAAAATTCACCGAAGAAAGTGAAGCTGCTTTGCGAATTGATATTCACAATAAGATTCCTGCTTTAATGAAAGACAACACCGATCGCAACCGCACTTCACCATTTGCATTTACGGGAAATAAATTCGAAGTGCGCGCCGTAGGGTCATCACAAAATACTTCTGCTACGATGACTGTACTCAACACCATTGTTGCAGATACACTTAAGAAATTTAAGATTGAAGTAGATGCACTTATTGATGCAGGAAAGAATCGCGAGGTTGCAATAATGGAAGTGCTTAAGCAATATATCACAGCTTCAAAGAAAATTTGTTTCGAAGGAAATAATTATAGTGATGAGTGGAAAGAAGAAGCTAAAAAACGCGGATTAAAAAATATTAAAGACACACCGCGCGCGCTGGATTTAATGCTCGATAAAGAGAACGTTGATATTTTCGTTCGCAACAATGTATTCACGAGTGAAGAAGTTCATGCACGCCACGAAATTGAATTGGAAAAATACATGAAGAAGATTCAGATTGAAGGAAGAATGATTGGTGAATTGGCAATGAGCCAAATTATTCCTGCTGCTATTCAATACCAAAATGAACTGATAAAAAACATTAGCGGAATTAAAGAAGCAGGACTTAGCGATTCACTTTCTGCAGCTCAAAAGAAAATTGTTGCCGAAATAAGTGAGCACATAAATGTGATCAGCGATAAAGTTGAAGCCATGACGGAAGAACGCAAATCTGCTAACAACATTGAAGATGCACGCGAGAAAGCAATTGCTTATTGCGAT
>JBKJNS010000102.1:0-2563 GCA_046593455.1 Chitinophagales bacterium
TTCAATAAAAAATTAAATTAAAATCTCATGAAACTTATTTCCACAATCATTATAATTTTTTTCTTTTCAGTCACAAAAAACGCTGAAGCAAGCACACCCATTTTAAAAGGAACCATCACAGACAAAATTACCAACCAACCAATTGCCGGAGTCCGCATCGCTATGCCAAATGATAATCTTTCAGCAATAACTGACAGCGGTGGCAATTACACTTTCAATAATTTAGCAGCTAAATCTTATAAAATAGTTTTTTCGAAAGAAGACTATTCAACAAAAGAAATTCAAGTAACTATTTCAGTTGATCAGGTAACAACATTGAACATGGGTCTTACTCCCTCAGTAATCAGTCTGCCCGAAATGATGATGGTTTCTTCAAAACCATTATCGGCAGCATCATCTGAGATTATCAGCAGGATTGATTTTGAATTGCGACCAAAAAATTCAGCGCAGGATATGTTGCGCCTTGTCCCTGGCTTATTCATAGCACAACATGCAGGCGGTGGAAAAGCAGAACAGATTTTTGTTCGCGGTTTCGATTGCGATCACGGAACTGATGTAGCTACTTATGTTGACGGCATTCCCGTAAACATGCCTTCGCACGGGCATGGACAAGGATATGCTGATTTGCATTTTTTAATTCCTGAAGTAGTGAAGAACATGGAAGTTTACAAAGGTCCTTATTGGGCACAGTTCGGTGATTTTAATACAGGGGCAGCGGTGAAATTCAATACCCTTGATAAGCTTGATCAAAACCAATTTACACTGGAGGCATCTACGGCTCCATCACAAAGACTATTTGAAGGAAGCCGTGCTTTGATGTTAATACAACTTCCTATTAGTAATCAGGATATTTCTTCCTACCTCGCGGGTGACTTTATTTTTAATAAGAGCTACTTCGATGCGGATCAAAAATTCGGAAGGTTCACCATATTCAGCAAAACAAAGTTTAACATAAGCGATCATTCTTCTCTTGCATTTACTTTCAATGGGTTTGGTTCTTCCTGGAATGCATCGGGGCAGATTCCCTTACGGGCTGTTGCTGATGGTTCCATAGATCGCTTTGGAAGTATTGATTCCACAGAAGGCGGAACCACACAGCGAAATAATTTCAATCTGATGTTCAATTCCAAATCGGGAGGCAATGAATTTATGTCGCAGATTTATTTTGGAAATTACCGTTTCAAACTTTTTTCCAACTTCACTTTATTCCTTGATGATCCGGTGAATGGTGATGAAATTGTACAAACTGATTACCGGTCTTTTATTGGTTACAATGGAACCTATTCTATTCCCGGTAAATTAGGGAGCATGAATGTTAAAACTACTTTTGGCGCCGGTTTTAGAGCAGACAATATAGAAAATCAGTTATGGCATGCTGTTGAACGGGTACTCCTTGATGCGCGCGCGCGCGCAAATGTGTATGAGCGTAACATGTATGGATTTGTGAAAGAAGAATTTATGCCATCAGACAAATGGCATATTGAACTCGCCCTGCGCGAGAACTATTTCACTTTTGATGTAGAGGATCTATTGCCCACTGATTCTTCGCACACCAATTACTCAGGATACAATTATCAATTTCTTGCAACACCTAAATTTAATGTCGCATACTACCCTACAAATAATCTCTCTTTATTCGTGAACAGTGGAATTGGCTTCCATTCTAATGATGCACGAAGTGTGGTGCAGGAACCAACTGATCATCGCTTACCTCTTGCCGCAGGAGCCGAAGTTGGAACACAACTTCGTATTTCAAACCAACTAATTTTCTCACTTGCATTGTGGGGTTTGGATTTGAAAAATGAATTGGTGTACGTTGGCGACGATGGAACAACTGAAGATAAAGGACCGAGCCGAAGAACAGGTATTGATTTTGGAACACGCATACAGATTCTTGATTGGTTGTTGTTTGATGGCGACTTAAACGTTTCAAAGAATATTCTGCTCACTGATTTTCTTGGAAATGAACTCCCTGTAGATAATTTAATTCCGCTGGCACCCACCTTAACTTCTACAGGTGGTTTAACTGCACGCTTTGAAAATGGTTTCGAAACCGCTCTACGATATCGCTACATGAAAGACCGGCCCGCGAATGAAGACAACTCAATTGTTGCATTAGGTTATACTGTGATTGATCTCGCTGCTGAATACCACACTTCAAAATATAAATTCGGAATCACCATTGAAAATTTATTGAATACCGAATGGAATGAAGCACAATTTGCTACTGAATCAAGATTGTTTGATGAACCGCAATCAGTGGATGAATTGCATTTTACCCCGGGAACTCCGTTTGCAGCTAAGTTGAGTTGCTCGGTTTTCTTTTAATGTAGGATGGTGATTGAATTGAATTTTAGAATTCCGTTATCTTTACAATTCTTTAAATTAGTTGCAATGGAATACAATCAACTCATCGAACGCAATCCCGAAGTAATGCTTGGCAAACCCATTATTAAAGGAACAAGAATTACAGTTGAACTTGTTGTAAGAAAACTTGCAGGTGGGTTTTCTATTGAGGAACTGTTACTGGCATATCCGCATTTGACGAAAGAACAAATTCAGG
>JBKJNS010000067.1:0-7004 GCA_046593455.1 Chitinophagales bacterium
GCATCTGTTTACCTCCGCAATTGGGATGATGATGTGGAAGGAATTGATGAAGCATCAACTGATAGTTTACGCGCTCCCGGAAACCTGCAATGGGTAAGTTGTAAAACACATTTCTTTAATGCATCGCTAATTGGCGCAAAGCCATTTGATCAGGGAAACATCTCTTCTTCATTTCAACCCAATGCTGCTTACACCAAACAATTAAAAGCAGAATTGATTTTGCCATTCGACAGCAAGTCAAAAATTGTTTCCTACCCAATGCATTTTTATTTCGGCCCCAATAATTATCAGGAATTAAAAAAACTTGATATCTGTTTGGAAGAAGTTATTCCATTGAAGGCAGGCTTGTTTGGTATTATTTCTTCGCCACTCAACAAATATTTTTTTATTCCGCTTTTCAACTGGTTGGATAATTACATCGTGAGTTACGGATTAATAATTCTGGTGATGACAATTTTGCTAAGAATAGTTCTTTACCCGTTTACCTATAAGTCATTTATTTCCGCAGCGAAAATGAGAATTCTAAAACCGGAAATTGATGAGCTTAAAGAAAAATATAAAGATGATCAGGCAAAGTTTGGTACTGAACAAATGGCATTGTTTCGTAAAGCCGGCGTTAATCCACTCGGTGGATGTATTCCCCTTTTACTTCAACTTCCTATTCTTGCTGCCATGTATACTTTTTTTCCGCTGTCAATTGAATTGCGGCAACAATCGCTTTGGTGGGTAAAAGATCTTTCTACTTACGATTCCATTTATAATTTCTCCACCACCATTCCATTCTATGGTAATCACGTTTCTCTATGGACATTAATAATGACTGCTACTTCAATTATGTTTGCTGTTTACAATAACCAACTCAGCGGCGTGCAAGGTCAAATGAAATGGATGGCATATATATTTCCGGTGATGTTACTCGGCGTGTTTAATACTTTGCCTGCAGCGCTCACTTACTATTATTCATTATCAAATGTTGTTTCTATGGGGCAACAATTTCTTGTAAAGAATTTTGTAATTGATGAAGAAGCTATACACCGGCAAATTCAAGAGAATAAAAAGAAGACTCCTAAAAAATCTTCGTGGCAAAAAAAGTTGGAGGATATGCAGCGTGCTCAGCAATCAAAAGGGAAAAAGAAATAATTTCTTTTTCGCAACTAATAAACAGTACCACTGAAATTAGTATTCAAACATTATTATGACTATTTTTTTATCATCAAATGTTTTTCAAGTCATCTAATTACATACATTTACGTTTTAAATTTTATCACATACTAAAAACCAAACTTAAAAATGAGAAAACATTTACTACTTAGTTTAGGATTTGCAGTTACATCACTGCTCGCCTATTCACAAAACAATTTACCATACAAAAATTCGGCAGCCGAAGCGCGTGCAAGAGCAAACAGTTCGCAGGATGGTGTTCCAACTGCAGAACAAGCCATCATTAAACACGTTACTGCTCCACCTGTTGCAAACAGCGGATTACGCACACTCACCGAAACCAAATTTGCAAGTTCACACAATGGATTTGGTCTTTTGGTTAACAATGCAAATTCATTAACTGCAAACACAAGTCTTAATTTAATTGCCTTTACACATCGTGCTTGCGAAAGCTATGTTCTTGATGGCGGAAACAGCGGTTACATTCAAACAAGTTTTTCAAAAGATGGTGGTTTATCATTTGATACAACCTTAATAATTATGAATCAAACTGATTACCTATGCCGTTACCCTGCAGGAGGTATTGTAAACCCACCGGGAAACAGTGACCCGGACATGGCTTTTAGTGTTGTTAGCGGACCTTCAACAACTTCGGCAAATGGATGGTATGATTACTATTATGGTAGCATTCGTTTTGATGGAGATCACAATCATCAATTAATTTATGGCACCAATGATAATGTGCAACAATGGATGCCACGTTACAGTTTTACAACTGCTAGAGATAAAGCATTTGTTTTAGGTGCCGATTGGGATTATAATGAAGCACTTGCAACTACACCTTATGATAATCACGTCGTAAATCGTGCAGTTTTTAATGCATCTACGAATGAGTTTGATTGGACACAAATTGCAATTCCATCTACTTATGCAATTGGTTACGATGGAACACAAGAATTTTTTAATATTGGTGGAAGCATTGCTTTCAACGACGATGGTTCAGTTGGTTATGTAGGCGTGATTGGTGTTGATGCAGAAAATCCAATGGGTTACTACCCTATCATTTGGAAATCAACTGACTTTGGAGTTACATGGACAAAGCAATCAACATTTGATTTCTCAACTATACCTGCATGGAGCGATTATTTGATTCCAATGCTAAATGGAAACTATAAACCATTCTTCTACCCTTCTGATGGTATTGATATGGTGGTTGATGGCAACAATAACCTGCATATCGTTTGCCCAATTCTAAGCGGGTTTTCAGATAATGTGGATTCACTTGGCTTTACTTTTAATGCAAGCATTCCAACTATTTTTGATGTTTATCAATTCGGTGATGTTTGGGATATTACTTATGTTGATACCATTGCAGCTGCTCAAGGTGCATCTGCTGCCTGGACATCAGCCAGCGGACCTGTTTATACAGATGCTCGTTTGCAAGTTTCATTAACGCCTGATCGCCTTGGTCTATGTGTAATTTGGGCCGATACCGATCCATCTGTTAGCGGAAGCAATGATTACCCGGATATTTTTGGAAAAGGAATTAATTATAAAGGTGCAAAGTTCACTACTGAAACTTACAACTTTACAGGATTTACTAACTATGCGTATTCAAACAGCTGGATGTATGTAAGTGATCATGCTTTTGATAATGGAAACGGAACCACTGTTACTGTTCCTGTAACAGTTTCAAAATCGAGAGACGAATCATTTAGTATGGATAATGTGATGGATCACTACTATGTTAGTGATGTTACATTCCCGCTTCTTACCGGCATTCATGATGTTGCAAATGTAAAACCTGCTTTAAGCGCATCAGTATCTCCAAATCCTGTTGCTGAAAATGCAAGCATTATGATTAATGTTCAAAATGCTGGTGATGTTAATGTTAAAATTTCTGATGTTTTTGGAAAGGAAGTTCTTTCAAATAACTATACCTATGGAGCAGGAAATCATCTTGTAAATTTTGACAGAACAGGATTAAGCAATGGAGTTTATTTCTACAATGTTACCAATGGAAAAAATGAGGTTTCAGGTAAAATAGTTCTTCAGTAAAATAAAATGTGTTAGATATTTGAGAAACCTCTGCCTTGTGCAGAGGTTTCTTTTTTTAAGGAATAAAATTCAAAATCATTTTAAAGGATGGAAGGTAGTAAAAAGATGTTCTCACATTAAAACATGAAAAAACATGAATACAAACTAAATAGGAAAATATAATTTTTGAATTAAGCTACTTCTCATCCACTTTTACTTTACTGTTCTTTCCTTCAAATAAGTGCCGGTTGATTTCAATCGCTGCGTTGAGTTCAAATCCAATTAATAAACTCAGGGAGTTATAATAAATCCAAAGCTGCGCAACAAGCAGCGTTCCGATAGAGCCATAGAGTTGATTGTATTGCCCGAACTTATTAATCATCCATGAAAAAAGCAGCGAGATTAAGATTGATAAAATTGTTGCAAGCGTAGAACCCGCTGAAAAAAATTGCCACCTCTTATGTGTTGCAGGTCCGAAAAAGTAAATTGATGAAATGGAAAAATAAAAGACAAACAGAATCATTAACCACCTGATGATGTTAAACCATACGAAAATATCAGCTCGCTCCAAATTTAATAATCTGATTGCTAATTTAACTAAAAACTCGCCACCAATAATTAATCCAACAGAAATAATGAGCAGCAAAAGAAGCAGTGCCATAATTTCAAATGCTACGAGCTGCTTGTACCAGAAATTTCTTTTTCGAAAAATTGGAAATGCTTTGTCGAAAGAATTCATTAAACCCAACACCCCTCTTGATGAATAGTAAAATGCAAGTATTAAACTAAGAGAAAGCAAACCCACACTGTCGTTAGTTACAATGTCTTCAATAGTAGATTGTAATAATGCATAGGCATTATCGGGAATAAGTTTCTGCACCGCATCCAGCAGCGTTGTTTGAAATGTTGGAATAGGAAGAAACGGAATAACAGTAAAAAAAAGCAACAGCGTAGGAAACAATGAAACAAAAAATGAGAATGCAACTGATGAAGCCCTTATAGTAATATCGTCATTTTTCATTTCTAAAAAAAGAAATGATATTACTTCATACAACGAAATATTTCTATGGCCGGGAAATCCTTTAGTTTTCGAAATTTCAACTAAAGAATTCCACCCGCTGTATTTTGTAATTAAGGAAAATATTTCTTTCACGTTATTTAATAAAGTGTGGCTGCATTAATTGTTTTACAAATTCAGGGCAGCTCACCAATTTTCTGGTTTCCTTATCAAGATAAACAAGCGTTGTTTCTGCTTCATTAATCAACTCACCTTCTGCATTAAACATTTCATAACTAAAATCATGGCGAACGGTCGGCATTTTATTTATCGTGGTCTTTATCCGTAACACATCATCATAAAATGCAGGCTTAATAAATTTTATGTGCAGATCGCGAACAGGTAAAAGGAAACCAAGTTCTTCCATCCGCTTATAAGAAATGCCAAGTGATCGCATGGTTTCAACTCTTGCCTGCTCATAGTAGAAAGAATAGTAGCCATAATACAAATAGCCCATCATATCTGCTTCTCCATAACGAACTCTGATTTCAATTTCGTGACTGTACATTTTAGAAATAATTTAACGTTGATTCAGCCATCGCTGATATCTTAATGCATTCAATTGATGTTGCTTATAATTTTTTGCGAAGGCATGTGTTCCCGGTTTATCGGGATCGGCGCAAAAGTAAATATAATCACCTCGCTCCGCATTAAGTACAGCATCAATAGACGCAATTGAAGGATTACAAATTGGGCCGGGAGGTAATCCTGCATTCAAATAAGTGTTGTAAGGCGAAACAAAAGACAGATGTGTATAGCGGACTCTTTTGAGTTCAAAATTTTTCATTGCAAATTTTACAGTTGGATCGGCTTGCAACAACATTCCATTTTTAATTCTGTTTAAATACACTTCTGCAATTCTTGGTTTCTCAGGATTGTAATTTGTTTCTTCTTCAATGATCGAAGCAAGAGTTGTTACCTGTGTTGGATTTAAGTTTAATGCGGCCGCTTTTTGTAATCGCTGTGCATTCCAAAAAGTATCATGTTCTCTTTTCATGCGCTGCAGAAATTGTTCGGTGCTTGTATTCCACTTAAATTCATAGGTGTTAGGAATAAATAGCGCCATTGATTCATCGGGCTTCAATGAATAATTCCTAAGGTAAACAGAATCATTGAGCGATGTTATTAAAACCAATGAGTCCACTTCTAATTTTTTTGAAATGAATGAAACCAAATCTTCTTTCAATCTGAATTTCTTTAACACGAGTTTCACCGGCTCCTGGTTACCGCTGCGCAATAAGAAAGCTAAAGCATAATTACTCATTCGTGGTTGAAGCCGATACTTCCCGGGTTTTACATTTGAAGGCAGATTCATTTTTCTGGCAACCCAATCAAAGTCTTCTATTGAATGTGAGATTTTCTTTTGAGAAATAATCGCCAGTAAATTTTCATAGTTGCTTCCTGTTGGAATGTAGAGGTATGGATCTTTATTGGTAGTTGAAATTGCTGGAGCATAAATCTTTCGATAGTAATCAAAACCAATTAATAGCAGCGAAAGAAAAACAATAACGCCTAAGGCAATTAGTATTTTCTTCAACTTTGAAAATGTTTTTGATTTTTTCTTTGCCACTGAAGTAAATTAAATTGAAAGCTGAAGCATTGCCGCTTTTGCTTTTTGATTTTGAGGGTTTAGTTTTATCACACGTTGCAAATATTTTTTTGCTTCTTCATTTTTTCTTTGCACCACAAATAAAGCAACCTTATTCATTAATGCCTGCTCGTAATCTGGATCAAGAGCAAGTGCCTGATCAAAAAGTTTTTCGGCATATATAAAATCAGCTTTTACAAAGTAAGTATAGCCAAGGTTGTTTACTGCAGGTGCAAATTTTGGGTTTAGATCAAAGCAATATTGAAATGTTTTTTGCGCATCATCAATTTTGTTCATCACCATTAATGCGCTTCCTTTCTTGTTTAAAAACTCCAAATTGTTTTTTTGAAATGAAACGGCTTTTGAAAAATATTTTTCCGCCGAAACAAAATCATTTGTTTGGTAATACGACTCCCCTATTCTGTATAAAGTCCACGCATCTGTTTCAGTTTCAATTTTTATCTTCTCATTCGTGAGTTTAATCACTTCATTATAATTATTGGCGAGAAAAAAATACCTGATGTTTGTTTTCACAAAATCATGGCTGTGCCTTTCTTCAATTTGATCTAAATATTTTTTTGCAGAATCTAAAAGAAAAGGGTGTGCAGAAAATCCTTCAAATGTTTGCAGATAACCTTTTGCCATTAACAAATCATCAGGATTTTTTGTTGTCATGCATTCAAGTCTTACAAACTTTATGATTGCATCCTTATCATTTCTTGTAACAGGGATTTGAATGCGGTGATCGTGAACTGTTACATTAGGGATATCAATTGTTTCAGAAACAGGCATGTGACATTCAGAACAATTATCATTATTAATTTGTCGCTCTGCAATAGAAAGTTTGCATTCAACCTTTGGTGAAGCGTGGCAATTCTTGCAAGCGCTGTTGAATTGATCGTCACTCGTAAACTTTACACTCACATGCGGATTGTGACAGGTTAGGCAAGTCATTTCTGATTTCAGATAGCATTTGCTTTGCTTCATTCTATCAGCATGCGATGCCATGATAAATATTGGAGGATCGTTTTCATAGCGTGGCATAAAAACATTCATCACTTCATTCAATTTCATTCCCGGTTTAAAATCAAAAAAAGTTTTCCCTTCATTTAAAATGCTAATGCCCTGCATGTGACAGCGCTGGCATAATTCCATTTGAAG
>JBKJNS010000072.1:0-3309 GCA_046593455.1 Chitinophagales bacterium
ACCGTTTTTTCTGACAGTACCGGTAAGTGGATCAGCAATGAAATTACTGTAAGCGATTTCATTACTCCAACATCAACAATGAATTTTAGTGTGCTCATACAAGATCATTCTCCCGAAAATACACTTGAAGGCGGCATAGATAAATTTGAAGTGAAGGGAAATTATTTGCCTACTAATTCATCTGCTGTTCATGAAGAAAACACTTCAATGTTTTTGTTTCCAAATCCATTCTCAGCAAAAGCAACAGTACGATTTGATTTTTTACAAATGAATGATTCAAATTATTCTTTGGAAGTTTTTGATTTGGTAGGAAGAAAAATAAATTCATTCGCACTCACCTCATCAAAAGGTGTTGTAGATTTTGGAGATGAACTTGACAATGGAATTTACTTTCTCAAATTAATTGCCGACGGAAAAGTTGTTGATCAAACGAAGGCTGTGAAAATGAAATAAGGTTTTAAGAATCACTTTAAAATATTTTTATAAACTTACAATGACATCAAAATGGTTCTCGACAAGCTCGAACTGACCGGACTGTGAGGTCAGTTCGAGCTTGTCGAGAACCATTAAGAGTGAAAAAAATTATTAAATGGGACTCACTGACTTTGTCACCCTGAGTTTATCGAAGGGATTTAGATAATCATTTTATAATGTTTCGATTAACTCAACATGACAAAGTCAGAATAATCTCAAATTTTTTTCATTGACCCTAATTTATTTTCTTTGAATAGTAATCGGCAACACCATCATCACATTTACCGGTTGATTGTTTTGCAATCCGGGATTCCAATGAGGAGAGTTGATCAAAACACTTTTGGCTTCTTCAACGCAATCAGTCCCAACATTTTCTCTTAGCACTTCAACTCTTTTAACAGAGCCATTACTCATTACTGCGAATCGAAGAATAATTTTTCCGTCTTCATTGTTCCTGATTTCAGGATTCGAGCAATCAAAATATTTTTGTAAATATTTCACAAATGCTTTTTCACCACCGGGAAATGTTGGCAATACTTGTGAAGCCCATACGAATTCATCGGCTATTCGGTGATCATCTTTCACCGAATCATTTTTAAATGTTCCTCCTCCGCGGTTGTTATTTGTGCTGTCGTTTCTTCCGGTACCTATTGAAGAATTATTGTTGCCTGAAGTTGAAGTACTGTCAACTTTATCATCCTTCTTTTTGTCAATTAACTTATTGTCTTTAACAATGGTGGTTGGTAGTTCTTTATTGTTTACCTGTTCAATTCTTTTTTGATCAAGTTGAAAAGCAGGATCAACCATGATGATAACAGAATCTTTGAGCCCATGGGTAAGAGTTGAACCTTGTGAATTTTTACTACTCTTGAATTTGTTGATTGAAATAACGGCAGAGAGAAATAGAATTGAAAGTAAAGCTGCAATAAAAAATGCTTTAGCGAGGCGGTCATTATAATGTTGTCTTAATTCATAGGCCCCATAAGAGCGATGGCGATTTGCGAAAATGAGATCATCAAGATTGTTGACCTCTCTGTAATTGCGATGAATGTTTTTCATGATGGTTAGGTTTTAATACTCTAACGATGCATGAATTTTCTTCATTCCATACCAAAATATATACATGACAAAGTGGTGACGAAATCAATTGTTCAAAGAAGCATACATAATTTTTTTGTGTTCACTCTTTAATAATTTTCAAAAACCAAGCTGAATAGCAGGAGCTATTTCTGAACTTTCACCAAGCGAAGCACATCGCGGTGATCATCAAATTGAATTGAAACAATGTAAGAACCGTTTGCAACATCTTTCAATAAAGAAATCGGCAGGTAATTATATCCTGCTTGAAATGATGAATGAAATTGAGCAACCTTTTTCCCTGCCATATCATTTACAACTACATCAATTTCTTTTTTCTCACTCATGTAATAAAGAATTCCAAATTGATCATTGAACGGATTTGGAAATGCAACAGGAGCATTGATATTTAAATCATCAGGTGCAAGGCCCGACAGAATTAAATCTGCCAACTCAAAATTCGGAATGCCATAACCAAAGGAATCATTTGGATTGTAATACAAACTTGCACTTTGCTTTATTGCATTCATTACTTCGATGTTGCTTTTATCTTGATGTGCCTGCCACAAGCACGCAGTTACACCTGCAAGTATTGGGTTTGAAAATGAAGTTCCATTACCGGGATAAGTTGAATTGTTCTCAGGTGCGGGGTCAATTACCCATGCCCCAATTCCCTGCGCAGTAACCTCTGGTTTTATTCTGCCATCAACGGTAGGCCCATGCGAACTGAAAGCTGTTATTGAAATGGTAGAATCAGTTGCACCAACAGTTAAAATGCTATCTGCATCAGCGGGGGATGTAATGTAATACCAAGGGCTTGTGCCTTCGTTACCGGCACTGCTGCAAACGATCATTCCTTTTCTTGCAGCCATGTTTGCTGCTATGCTGCTCATTGTTGTTCTTCCATTCATATCATTGTAAGAATGATTGAATGAAGGATCAGTGAACTCGCTGTAGCCGAGTGAAGAAGAAATTAAATCAACACCAAGACTATCTGCAACTTCAGCAGCGGCTGCCCAGTTATGTTCTTCAATCGGATATTCTGAATAAACATCTTCGGTAACAAATAAATAAAAACGTGCATCGGGTGCAGTACCAATTTGAAAGCCGGGTTTGTTTGCTGCCATAGCAGAAAGAACTTGTGTTCCATGCGTGGAAAAATCATAAACACTATCATTTCCCCTCACAAAATCCCATGTTCCTAAAACTCTTGAATCATTATAGAGCGAATCGAAAACATCGAGTAGCAAAGTGTTATACCATCCACCATCAAATACGGCGATGGTTATTCCTTCTCCCCGAAATCCATTTTTGTGCAATGAAGTTCCATGCAACATATCTAATTGATGGTAAGCAGTGTTGTAATCTTTTGAATCGAAATCGGCTGTTCTCACATCAGCAGGGTCTTCAAATTTATTTGTTTCAACTGCACCGGGTGGCGCTTTTCTAAGGGCAACCTGATCAGTTGATTTTACAAACGGCAATTCTCGAATCGCAACCAGTGCAAGAGAATCATCGGTTTGAATAGAGATTGAATTCAGCCACTTGCTTCGGTTTAAAAGTTTTACTCCTGTAGCAGTTACTTGCTGAATGTAATTCGGGTTGATGGGCAGATCATATTGATTGATGGTAATGCTGTATCGATCTCTGCGGTCCAATGACTTTTGTGATAAATATTGCAGTACAAATAATAAAAAGTATTCTGATCACAAAAATATGTTTCACCGAAATTAATTTATTTGAGGGAATGAAAATTTA
>JBKJNS010000172.1:0-2736 GCA_046593455.1 Chitinophagales bacterium
GGATTGGGAATGCAGTTTAGAATTATGCCAACCAAAAGAATCAATACAGAATGGTTTGCCGAATCATTTCACGGCCCTTATGGTGATTTAGGTGTAAGAACCGATACGCACATTGGCGCTCTCGCTCTTCTTTATCCGCAAAGAAGAATGCAGCGTGTTGCTCCGTTTTTAGCTATGGGCCCCAATGCTGATTTTATTAAAATAAGAGACCGGCTTAATAAAAATAATTTTGTAAGCAGGTGGTGTATTGGTGCGCAAGCAGGCATTGGCTTTCATATTAACATGACATATAGATTTGATATGACAGTGAGTACGCAATACATGCTTCACTTCGGGCAACCTGTTGCATTGCAATTAAATGATGGTAATATTATTTACTTACCTCATGATGGAAGTGGATTCAATGGGCATTTGCTTTTTAATATTTCATTCAACTATAAAATGGCCGACTTATGGAAAAAGTTAAAGTTTCATTAGTGATTTTATTTTTTCTTTTCATTTCACATAGCTCACATTCGCAAAGTGTAGGCAGCGCGCCATTTGTAAGAAAGAGTTTAATGAGCATGAGTGGCGGACTGGGCGGCGGAATTTTTCTTTATCACCCCGTTCAGAATATTTATTTCACAGGCAGTTTTTCTTATTGCATGGAAGAGCGTATTGGAATAAGATCTGATTTTTATCTTTTTATTCCCGATGCTGCCATCGGTGGTCAGTTAGACCGCAACAGTACAATTCTTCTGGGTCCCGAATTTCATTTCCCTGCCGGCCATTTGGATTGGACGATTCTTTTTCAGCCCGGCCTTTCATTCAGCTATCTAAAAGATGAAGCATCAACCAATCAAACACAGGCCGAACCAGTGCTCACACTTTCAACCGGTTTAACCTATTACTTCTTACACAATTTTCATTTGGGTGTGAATGCACAATACCTGCGGGGTAATTATTTTTCAGAAAGTATTGAACCGTATAACATTTCAGAGTTACGGTTTACGGCTGCACTCGGTGTAAACCTTTTTGTGAACCATCAGGCAGCATATCAGAGGAAGCGACCTAAGTTTTAACTTTGGCTAAACTTGTTTTTAAAAAAATTTGGCAATTAATAGCTCGTTGGGTTTACTTTTGTCAATCACAAAGACATTCTAAACCAAAAAACAATTTTTTAAAAATGAAAACAATAAAAAATTTAATTGCAATGATTGCTGTAACAGCATTTATTTCATCCAATGTATTTGCTCAAACTCCTGCCGCTCCTCCTAAAGCTGCTCCAGCAAAGGATGCATCCAAGACAGAAACGCAGCATGCCAATACTATCGGTGGCAAAGAAATGAGTAAAAAAGATGAATGGTTAAAGCAGTACAATGAGTTGAAACCTAAAATGGACCGTTACCTCGCTGATACAAAGAGAAATAATGATAAGCATCCCGAGTTTACCAATGAAGTTAAGAAACTCGATATGGCAATAACCGATTACAAAAGTAAAATTGATAAATGGGACAACGCTACCCCAGAACAAAGAGCAAATTATGAAGACATGATGAAGCAGGTTTACTCACGCATTCAACAACAGGAGAAAGTTGTTAAAGACATGCATGCAAAACTCGTCACGAATACTTCAGATAAAAAAGCTGCTCCTGCTCAACAGAAGTAAAATCTGATTTATAATAATTTCTTGAAAGCGCTTCGCAATCAGGAGCGCTTTCTTCATTTAATTTTGTACTGAAAAAATTATTTCATCTTAAACAAAAATCAGAATGCAGGAACTCATCAATAAAGTAATGGCTGCTTCGGGAATTACTGAAGAGCAAGCAATAAAATCTGTTGAAACAGTTAAGGGTTACATCAAAGAAAAATTGCCTGAAAATTTTCGCAGTCAAATTGATAATCTCGTGAATGGTGGTTCACTTACCGAAGGGATTAAATCACAACTCAACGATGTTGCTGATGATTTGCGCAACAAAGCAGAAGACGTGATTAAAGATATTCGCGGTAAAACCGGCGAGATGGCTGATAAGTTGAAAGATATGTTTTCGGAAAAGAAGTAGCTCCGAACAGAACTTCAATTAGTCGTGCCACCACTTTGAGGTGCGAGTAAAAAATTAAACACTGCACTTCGAGTGGTGGCACGACTATTTGATTCTACAATCCCGATACAACCTGATCTTTCGGATATTTTACAGTGAATGAAAACTGAATCTTGCGTTCTTCGTTCGCTGCAAGATTAAGTGACCATGAAAGTTTTCCATCAACAGCATTTACAGTTGCGCCACCTGCATCATCAAGCGAAACTTCAATTTTCCCCTGCTGACTTACGGGGTATTGATCAATGATCTTAATGTCAATCGGTTCTTTCTTGGTGTTCTTAATCGTAATCGTATAAGCAAAAGATTGCTTTACATTATCACCGATCGTTTTTGGCTTCGAATAATCTTTTACTTTTTCTCTCTTGATGATGATGCTCTTGTCTCTTCCCAAAGAAATCGGCATGGTGTCTTTTGTGCCTGAAGGATTGATATAAGATTGACCTACATAACTTCCCTGAAAGAAAATATTTGCATTACCCGGCAACAGATTCAAATCTTCCCAGGCATTTACATCGGCAGTGAGAAATGCATCATTATCCAATTTAGGAACTGCATAGTAATGATAACTCGCAGGTAATTCATAATCCTGAATTGAAATTAAATGCGCTTTACCATCTGAAGGTATTGTGTATGGAATTGAAATATCAAACTCTGC
>JBKJNS010000512.1:0-2754 GCA_046593455.1 Chitinophagales bacterium
AGTATGTAACCATGAAGGGTTATTACCTCCCAAAAATCCGCTTGGTATTACAATGCCATTATTACCAAATGATGAATCTATAATACCTTCTGAAGTCAGTTGTAATACTATTCCAAAACTGTCATAGATTTCTACTACCCCAGCCACTAGAATTCTTCCATCAGGTCTAACAACAATTACTTGAACGTCTTCAGAATTATTATAGGGTGCAGTAGTATACTCAAAAACTCCATCATAATTAAAAGAAGAATCGAGTTCCTGTGCGATTAAGGAATGTGCACTTAACAGAAAAAAAAGTACAACTGAAAAGAATTGTGTTTTCATTAGTTGGAAATTTAATAAGCTAACATAATCCTGCAAAGATGATTATACAAAATTTCATCTCAAATTCGATTGGTAAAAGAATCCCATCTTTAAAAAAACTGTTGCCTTTCATATTGATAGAGCAAGCTTTTTTACATATTTTTCATAACGCCAATTCTAAGTTGCCCAACCTGGATTCGAACCAAGACCAAAAGATTCAGAGACTTCTATACTACCCTTATACTATCGGGCAATGCGCGGAAAACATTTATTGTAATCCGTGCGAATGTAAATTGAAATTGATACCTGCCTATTTATTCTTTCACCAATTGCTTCGACTCAATTATTTTTCCATTTGAAATAACTGAAAGAAAATAAATTCCGTTCGAAAGCGGCTTTGTTGAAAATGAAAAATGATTTACTCCCGGTTTCACTCTTTCATTCATTAATGTTTTCACCAGCTTTCCTTGTGCATTATACAAGTTGAAACTGCAATCGGTGTAAGTAATTAATTCAAATTCAATCATCACCAAATCATCGGCAGGATTAGGATACATATTTACTTTTTGCGAAGCAGATGAAATCCCCTGCACCGATGCTGGCGGTGGCGTAAGTGAAAGCTGCGATATCCATGTGGTGGTTTTATGATTCACATTAAAGTAAGAACCATTTACCCAAACTTTTCCCGGCTCATTGTAATCGTATTGCGAACCGGTATAGTCGCCCCATCTTTCAGTTCCAAAAATCTGAGATGAATAGCTGTCACCAAATTTTACGTTGCTTACTGCTGAATAATTTCCATTGCCATCACTAACAATTGCAGCATTTCCTCCATTGAGATTTAAACCGCTGCGCAACAAATTTATGATGGCAGTATTGTCACCCGAATTTTTTCCTGCATAAGAAAGATCGGGATAGCCATAAGAATATTCGGGGTGAGAAATTATATTTAAAACAACAGTTGGAGTTGAAGAAACATTGCTGATGATGCCATGATAAAAAGCTGATGTTGCCGAAAAAGTATCGGTCGTATTTCCTGCAAACTGAATTTTATCATTCTCATAAAAAGCACCTAGCACGCGTGCATCATTGGTGGCAAGATCGCCACCCGAAAATTGCAACCCATTGATGGGAACAAAATAAGTTACCGGAGAAATAATTGCCTGCGTTGTTAGTTGTTGCGATGGTGCATTGATGGTATCGGAAATATGCACAAGAAAAAAACTATCATTCGACTCAACTAAATTTCTGTCGCTTAAAAAATAAATATCGCTGCCATACAAATGGCTGCCGCCTTTTACAGGGCAAAGATTTCTTATTCCTTTTCCTCCAAAATTAATTTCATAATGCAGTTGCGTGTGCAATGAATCGCCATTGAATCCATTGAATTTATTCACTTGCCAAACCACTGTTCGCCTCCATCCTGTTTGCCACGATTCATTGTCAACCAAATGATTTACGGTAATAAACAACTCATGATTGGTGAGTGCGAGCATGGGAAAATCTGTCCACAAAGAATCATCGAGCGGATTGCCGGGTAACTCATACAAATTCCAATTGCCATTGGGATTATCGGTTTCGGAAAAAGCAATGATGATGCTCGAAGTGCTGTGCGTAAAGCCCGCAAGAAAAACCACCACAAATTTATTCAGGTCGGGGTCATAGATTGCTTTGGGATCATACTTACTGTGCGTGTTGCCAAGTGAAGTTGCAAATGCAGCGAGAGAAATTTGCCCCATGGCAGTATCGGCATTCAAATCATATTTAAAAATGCTGGTGTTCATTACCGAAACCAAATAGCCGGTTGTTGAAACGGCGATGTCATTATCATTCGGTACGCTGCCGGTGTTGGAGTTTCCCTGAAATCCCTTCCACACATAAGCAGAATCAATCTCATCTCGCAATGTTGCACCTGCAGGTGAATGAGGTTTTATTTTTTTCAGCAAATCTTTTTTCATTGCATTCAATTGAATGGCTTGCTGATGTTCGTCTGCCACCGGCTCGGCAAAACGCTGCAAGCTCGTATTCCAATCTGTTTTTATTTCAGCTACATTTATTGAAGTCGAAATTGGAACAGTAAAATATTTTGATTGCGATTTGGATTGAAATGAAAAAAGAAAAGAAATAAAAAGAAAGAGTAAAATTTTATTCATTTGGGTTGTGATGTATTTCGGAAAATTAGAAAGAAGATTTGCTTCGCAGCAATTTATTTTCTCAGGCAAATTCCACAAGCACCGCATCCCCTCTATTGATGTTGAGCAACGTGTTTGCTTTTCCTTTATTAAGAGCTATCTCCAGATAGCCGGCGGTGTTAAAGAAAACTACGAGATCGCCTTCAGTAACATCAGCATAATTTCTGCTAAGTTGCTTAATGTGATAATTTTTGAAATGAACAGTTACATTTCTTCCCTTCACCACACGATCATATTCTTCTTTCTTAATATCGGTGAT
>JBKJNS010000035.1:0-2754 GCA_046593455.1 Chitinophagales bacterium
CACATTTCACCATCATTAAACCTGCGCACTTCAACTTTACCCAAATCACTGCCATAAGATTTGGCAATGTTTTCAGCAAGGTACTGGCTGTTGGTTCCCGAAAAAATTTTTACCTGCGATTCCATAAGGTTTTAAAAAGGTGTGCAAAGATATAAGAAATGAAGAAAAACGGAAATCAAAATTCAGGTCACCTATTATGTATAGAATTTGCAGCAAAAGTCACGATTAATATAATTGTAATGAAGCTTATTTAATCACCACACTGTATTTCTACTTCCACTCAAACTGCATACATTTGCCACACCCTAATTACTAAACAAGAATACCAAACCAAACCAATGAAGCATCTTTCTGTTTTACTATTTTCAATTGTATTTTTTTATCAAAGTAATGCTCAGTCTCAGCGTATATGTGGCACTGATGAATATATGAAATACCTGATGCAGCAAGATCCAAAGCTTGATCAGCGGTTGATTGATGCTGAGCAAATTGTACAGCAGTATATTCAGAACCATCATAATGATGCTTCTACCCGCGAAATAATTAATATTCCAACTGTAGTTCACGTGGTTTATAAAACCGCCGCTCAAAACATAAGTGATGAGCAGATATTGAGTCAGATTGATGTTCTTAATCAGGATTATCAACGATTGAATTCCGACACGAATGAAACTCCTGCCGCATTTAAATCATTGGCAGCAAATTGTGAGATCTCATTTTGTTTGGCGCAACGTGACCCTGATGGAAATCCAACAAACGGAATTGTAAGAGTTGAAACGACGGAATCAAATTTTGATGTAACAAATTTGATGAAACATGATGCAGATGGCGGATCCGATGCATGGGATGTTGACAGGTATTTTAACATCTGGGTGTGCGATCTTGCAGATCCTGTTCTTGGTTATGGTCAATTTCCTTTAACAAATAACAGTGATAATTTTGGTTTGGTTGTGCACTATCAGGCATTCGGAACTATTGGTGATTTGTATAGTGGTTATGAAAAAGGTAGAACGTCAACTCATGAAGGAGGACACTGTTTTAACTTAAGACACATTTGGGGTGATGACGGAACTTCGTGCACCGGAACTGACTATGTTGATGATACTCCAAACCAATCCGACGAGAATTACAACTGCCCAAATTTCCCTCACATATCTTGTACAAACGGGCCCAATGGCGACTTGTTTATGAACTATATGGACTACACATCTGATGGATGCAAAAATATTTTTACGCTTGGGCAGAAGGAAAGAATGCTTGCCAATATCAATAGTTTCCTTCCAACCTTGCTTACCTCCGATGGTTGTATACCTGTTGTGAATTTAGATGCAGGATTATTATCTCAAAAAAATGTTGAAGTATGTGCGCTGGATTATTCTCATAAAGTAACACTTAAGAACTATGGTTTAAATACACTTACTTCTTGTGATATCATTTACTCTCTTGATGGCGGATCAAATAACACTTATGATTGGACCGGAGTTTTGCCACATAATGGAAGCATTGATATTACATTGCCTTCTGTTACACTTACCCCCGGAGTTCATACATTTAATGTTAATACGAGCAATCCTAACTCTTCTAGTGATGAGTACACTTTGAATGATGCAGTTTCAGTTGAATTAAGTGTTGTGATTGATGTGGCAGCCTGGCCTGTAAAAGAAGATTTTTCAGGTGTAAATTTTCCGCCAACTGATTGGAAGGTAACAAACAATGATCTTGATATTACTTGGGCAAAAGGAACAACCGGCTACAACTCATCTGAAAGCGCTTTCATGCATAACTTTATTTATACTACCCGCGGCGAGATTGATGATTTGACTTTGCCACATGTTGACCTTACAGCTGTTTCAAATCCAAAACTTACATTCTATTTAGCTTATCAGCTTTACACCAATCCGGATAATGGAGTAAATCACTCTGATACTTTAGAGGTTTTTGTTTCTACTGATTGCGGTGTTACATTCAAAAAGATTTATAAAAAATATTTTATCAACCTGACTACTGTTATACCAAACTGGTCGCATACTGAGTTTGTTCCCACCGATATCAGCCAGTGGCGATTAGAAACAGTTGATCTTGCACCCTATGCTACTTCAGATAATGCAATCATAAGATTCAGGCAGATTACTGATGATGAAAACAATTTATACATTGATAAGATCAACATTGTTGAACCGGTTGGAATCGAAGAAATTGATCCATTGAGTTTTGATATTTATCCCAATCCAGCCTCAACCAGTATTACTATTGGTTTGAATGCAATAGGTAAAACACAAGTGAAAATTACTGATGCGCTCGGCAGAATAATTTTTGTTGCAGAATATTTTTCTGCAAAAGAAATAACCATTGATCTTTCAAAATTTGTTGAAGGAAATTATTTTGTAACCGTAACTTCTTCAAACGGTACAGTTGTAAAACATTTTGAAGTTATTAAGTAAAGACTTTAATAAAATTAAAGCCTGCTCATTTTTTTATGAGCAGGCTTTCACTTTTAATGTAGTTTTCAATTAATTGATCGGGTGGAACAATCTGTTCCATCTTATTTTTTCAGTTACCGATCCACCACTGCTCCAACTCATCCAAATGAACCATGCCTTACCCACAATATGATCTTCGGGAACAAAACCCCAGTAGCGTGAGTCGAGAGAGTTGTGGCGGTTGTCGCCCATCATCCAATAATAATTCATTTCAAAAGTATAAGAGGTTGCTTCTTTTCCATCAATCATAATTTTTCCATCATTAGTTACATCG
>JBKJNS010000437.1:0-3189 GCA_046593455.1 Chitinophagales bacterium
ATCATAACTGCCTGCACCAAAGTTGAGTGTTGAGCCGCCAATAAGGTATCCTCCATCTGAAGTTTGATGCGCAAAACGACCATAGTCAACACTTGTTCCACCATACGTCTTTGTCCAAAGGGTATCTCCGGCAGCATTGGTTTTAATAAGATAGACATCCCAGCTTCCGGCTCCGAAACTCAACGTTTCTCCGGAAACAATATATCCACCATCAATGGTTTGCTCAATAGAATATACATAATCGGCATCGGCACCTTCGTATTTTTTAGTCCAAAGGGTATCACCTGCAGCATCGGTTTTAATAAGGCAGATATCGGCACTGCCATTTCTGGTGGTGCCTGCTATAATATATCCGCCATCGGTGGTTTGCTGAACGCTATAACCTTCATCATGATCTGTTTCTGAATAAACTTTTGTCCATAGCATGGCTCCGGTCGAATCGGTTTTGGTAATAAAAATATCATTATCAAATCCGACGGGGTTATTTCTTATTCCTGTAAGAATAAATCCTCCATCGGTTGTTTGTTTAACATCAATGCCGTAATCCTGGTCTGCGCCACCATAGGTTTTTGTCCATAGGATATCACCCGAGGCATTTGTTTTTATGAGGTAGCTATCCCAAAGTCCTGCACCAAAACTGGTTGTAGAGCCAAAAACTATGTAGCCTCCATCAGTGGTTTGCCTAACAGCGGAAGCAGATTCATCGCTGCTTCCACCGTAACATTTTGTCCAAATGGTATCTCCGGTCGAATTGGTTTTTAGAATTATGATATCACTACTGCCCGCACCAATGCTACTGGTATTACCAACCATTATGTAACTTCCATCGGTAGTTTGTGCAAGAGAGTACGCTGCATCTATTGATATGCCTCCAAAAGTTTTTTCAAACTGTGCCTGTGCGTGAACGCTCAATCCTGATAATAAAAACCGTGAGAAGATAATTAGGAAGAGTAATTTTGATTTCATCTTAATGTTACATTTTGATTTTCGCTTGCTCTGTTGTCGGTATTAAGCTTACCCGTTTTATATTTTATAATACAAAGCTAAGTAGAATTTTAAGTATTGTGTTTGCCTCTGATGGAAGAAAACAAGAATGCGTTTTATACATCTGATTAATCAAAAAAATCAACTCTCTTTTTTTTAAAAAAATTGAGAGTATTCTCGAAGAAAGAAATGATTATTTGTCAGCTAACGTTTTAACTTTCTTCATTACATCGTCATTCATTTTAACTTTATAATCAAGCATCATTTTTCTTAATGAATTATTTTTAACAGAAAGAATTTGTACTGCAAGCAGCCCTGCATTCTTTGCTCCATTCAAGGCTACAGTGGCAACCGGCACACCGCCAGGCATTTGAAGAATGGAAAGAATAGAATCCCAGCCATCAATAGAGTTAGATGATTTTATAGGCACACCAATAACCGGCAACGGAGATATTGCTGCAACCATTCCCGGAAGATGCGCGGCACCGCCAGCCCCTGCAATAATTACTTCAACTCCTTTTTTATGTGCTTCCTCCGAAAACTTAAACAGTCTTTTCGGAGTTCTGTGTGCCGACACAATTGTTATTTCATAAGGCACTTGAAATTCTTTTAAAATTTTCGCTGCTTCCTCCATTATCGGAAGGTCAGAATCGGAACCCATTACAATACATACAATTGGTTTTACCATGCTTTAGCTTTTAATTTTTGTTTTACAATTTCTGCTTTTTCTATTGCTTCAATTATAGTTGATGCAAGAACAGTTACATGGCCCATCTTGCGAAATGGTTTGGTTTTCTTCTTTTCATAAAGATGAATCATAACTTCATCATTGCTCATACACTCTGTTAACCCTTCATACTTTACAGCACCATCATAACCTGGTTCGCCTAAAAGATTAACCATTACCGCAGGCAATTTGAGTTGCGTGCTACCCAGCGGAAAATTAAAAATTGCTCTCAAGAGTTGCTCGTACTGTGATGTAACTATACTTTCGATGGTATGATGGCCGCTGTTATGCGGGCGAGGAGCAACCTCATTGATCCAAATTTTATTTTGATAGTCAAGAAACATTTCAACGGCAAGAATGCCATGAAGGTTTAGAGAAGAAATTATTTTGATTGCTAAATCAATCGCTTCAGTTACAATTGAATCTTGTAATGAAGCAGGACACATTAGTTTCTCTACAAGATTTGCTTTTTCATTAAATTCCATTTCAACAACAGGAAAACATCTTACCTCACCTCTTTCATTTCTTGCTGCAATAATTGAAATTTCTTTTGCAATTTCTACAAGGTCTTCAATTACTGAAGCTCCCACCAATAAATTATTCAAATCATTTTCTGTTCTTATTACCGAAACACCTTTACCATCATAACCTCCTTTACAAAGTTTCTGTACAAAAGGAAATTTTAATTCTCCTTTGCTTATAGCATTTTCTATTTCAATTTTATTGTTGAATAATTTGAATGAAGCACTTGGAATTTTATGTTGAGCATAAAATTGTTTCTGCAATCCTTTGTCCTGTATGATTTCCAAAATATCAGGGTCAGGATTTATTCTCTTGCCTTCCTGCTTTAATTTTTTAAGCGCATCAATATTTACACTTTCAATTTCGAAAGTGATCATGTCAACCATCTTCCCGAAATTGTAAACATCATCGAAGTCAAGGTGATTTCCTTTTACAAATTGTGTACAGCAAGTGGAAGCAGGACAATGTTCATCAGCATCGAGAATAAAAGTTTTTATATCCCAGTTACTTGCAGCAAGCACAAGCATCTTTCCTAATTGTCCTCCTGCAATTATTCCAAGTTTGAATTCTGAGGTTACGAGTTGTTCCATGTTTCCAATTGCTTAATTATTTATGCTGTTGCATTAATGATCATAAAGTATAACGGCATGCCTACTGTAATGTTGAAAGGAAAAGTTACTCCTAATGCCATTGGAATATAAAGTCCGGGATCAGCTTTAGGCGCAGCCAATCTCATCGCAGCCGGAACAGCGGTGTAAGATGCGCTGGCAGCAAGTATTGAAAAAATAAATCGGTTGCCTATATCATGTGTTACAAACTGACTAATATATGCTACTACACAGCCATTGAAAGCGGGAACAAGAATAGCAAACAACGAAACAAATAATCCATAATTTAAAAATGCCGAAAATCTTTTTGCTGTAACCATTCCCATTTCTAAGAGGAAGATTGCGAGA
>JBKJNS010000458.1:0-3091 GCA_046593455.1 Chitinophagales bacterium
TGCTGCATGTTTGGGATCATCATAAGAGTGAATGAGGTAGTGAACTGCACCGGGATGATTTGGATTTCGGGAAAGAACTTCTTTAGCAATTTCAGCAGCGTGTTCATAAACTTTATCATCTCTGCCCACTTCAACCGCACCCAATAATGCAACACTGTAAAATGCAGCAACCTCATTATTGCCCGGATATTTTTTGTACAGTTCTCCCATGTATGCTGCATACATGCTGTCGCGCGCCGCCTTGTTTCCTTTGCCGTATAAAATATTAACAGCGGTGATAAAATCTTTTTCTAAATCAACTGATGCATTCAATATTCTTTTTTCACTGGCTGTGTCTAATTTATTTAGCGCAGCATTTCCTTTTTCATAATCCTGAAAGCGCCACAGCGGATGATTGTAGGTCATTGCTTCACCCCAATAAGCCATCACACAAGTTGAATCTGCTTGTTCGGCTTTTACAAAATTTTCGGCAGCATCATCATATTCAAAACTGTGAAGCAGCAACATTCCTTTCATAAAAAAAGATTGCGCCTCTTTGTTTGCATGAACAGTAAAATCAATATCACCAAGTTGATCGGTTGAATTTTTATTTGAAGAAGTGCAACTGAAGAAGAAGAGAAATGAAGTGACGAAAAACAATGCAATAGCAATGCGTTTTATAATTTCCATAAAGGTGTTTTGAAATGAAGTGTGCAAGTTAGGAGGAAAAATAAATTACGTTCACTACAAAAGAGCCGAACTTCTATTTGCTTCTTTTGCTCAAAATAAATTCTTCGAAATTATTTTTGTGAATCACTTTGAATGATGCATCAGGATAACCTTGCTTCCATGCAACCGGTGGTTTTATTTTTTTTCCGCCGTCAGTAAATTTGAATTCGAATCCCGCCAATTTTACTGCACGCTCTTCGACCCAATCAATTTCCTGCCTGTCGTGTGTGCGCCAGAAATAATTATTTGTCTTCACATTATTATTGTGTTGAAACTTTAACCTTTCGCTTGCAAGATAATTTTCCCATAGCATTCCAACATCATTTCTCAATTGCAAACTTTGAAAATTCATGATCACTGCATTGCGTATTCCGTTATCATAAAAGTACCATCGTTTTGTTTTTACAATTTCATTTCGAAGGTTGCGGCTGTATCCCGAAATCTTAAACAGCACAAAAACTTTGGTGAGCAAATCAAGGTAGCGCTCAACTGTATTCTTACTCATCTGCAGGTTGCGCCCTAACTCTTCGAGTGATACTTCGCCGCCGATTTGCCAGGCAATTAATTTTAGCAGCTCAATTATTTTCTCTGCGCTTCGAAGATTCTCCATCACAAGAATATCCTTGTACAAATATGAACTCACCAGTTCGTGCAGGTACTCTTGTTTTTGTTTTGCAGTTTTCAATTGCAATAGTTCGGGATAACCACCAAAAATTAATTTGTCATCAAGATGGCGATGCATTTCAATTTTATTTTCTATTTGGTTGTACTCCATTTGAGAAAGCGGGAAGAGCATAAAATCTTTTTTTCTACCTGTGAGGGGTTCACCCAGTTTATTTTTTAAATCAAACATTGATGATCCGGTAACGATCAGTCGGATGCCTTTTATTTCATCCACCATCAATTTCAAAATCAAACCGATGTCAGGGATTTTTTGCGCCTCATCAATGAAAATATATTTGAAACCAGCAACCAACGATTTGTATTTCGAAATGCTCCGCTCTTTCAATTGCTGCTGAACAGTAACATCTTCACCATTCAGCTTCAGGCATTTATCCTTTCCCAATGCAGTAATCAATTGCTCAATTAAAAAAGTTTTTCCTGTTCTTCGTGCGCCTACAAGAAGGATTACTTTATTTGGAGCAATTGCTTTGAGAAGAATGGGGAAAAGCAATCTTTGAATTTCCATAGCATCTTTTATTTGCCGGCAAAGCTAATAAATTCCGTCAACAAACTGACGGTATTTATACCAATTGCGTCAGTTAACTGACGCAATTTTTAATTTTGTCTATGAAGAAATAATTAAAATCTCAATGATCCTATTTGCAAATTCACTCGATGAAAATTTTCTTCGCCCATTGGTCACCATCTTTTTTTACTTTAAGAAAATAAATTCCTGAAGCGTAATCTTCAACATTTAAAATTGTTATGGCGGCTTCTGTAGTGAGTTGCTGTTTTAAATCGCCGAGAAAATCAAAGAGAAAATTTCGCCACCAAAGCATTCAAATTATTCCTCTTTCATTGGCGCTGTAGAAGTATCAGCGTGTCAAAGAAATCCTGCAGATGAACCCAGGAAATTCACAGACACAACCAAGTTATTCAAAGGATCACTCTTGACCCAAATCCAAAACCGGAAAAAGTACCTGTACAATCCTGACTAAGAGTACACGAGCCGCCGCAGTTGGGTGGTGTGCAGCCGCAGCCGGTTGGCACGCAACCACTGAGACCGGGACAGAGATCTACTGATGCTGCTCGCTTGCAGGCGTAGCCACACGATGTGAGAACTCCTATTCCGCCTCCTAATCGTAACATAGCTGCTATCTGTGTTGGCTCAACCCTGTCTTTCGGAATCAGGTGATTATCCTTGTCGCGCGCAACATAGATCATGTAGTACTGAGAGGTGAGCGTAGTGCTGATGCTGTCATGCGTAGAGTCATCAAAAGTTCTTATCATTTTCACGATGGGCTCACCAATGGTGTCAACTTTAAGAGCGTTGTCAAACAACGTCGAAATCTCTGATGGCGAGTAAATAATCATTTCACCCATTTCCATTGATTTCTGATTGCAGCCAAAATGAATGAAGCATAACGTGAGGAGAATAGCTGAAAGTAATTTTCTGAAGTGTTTCATGAGTAGTGGTTTAAGTGACCATCAAAAATAATAAGTTTACTGTTCAGCACAAGCGTAGATAAAAAGATTATCAACAAGTTTTTTTAAAAAAATTTTAACCCAATTTCGTTAGCTTCAATTCACAATCACTCAACAAATATTTTCTTCACCCATTGCTCACCATACTTTTTCACTTGAAGGAAATAAATTCCTGAAGCGTAATCTTCAACATTTAAAATTGTTATGGCGGCTTCTGTAGTGAGTTGCTGTTTTA
>JBKJNS010000183.1:0-9140 GCA_046593455.1 Chitinophagales bacterium
CAATCCTGATTTTTGTAATCAGTATTGTACTAACATCTTGCTCGCATGATTATCATCTTGAACGTGTTGGGCATTTTCCTAAAACAAAATCAAGTTCTGCAATAGCAGAAAAAAAACCTGCCACATTACAGCAACATGATGTAATTAATGAAATGAAAACTGCTCAAGATGAGCGGCAATTGACTGCATCAGATAATTCATCGGCTGATATTGTTGAACAGCAATTCACTCAAGCGCAGTCAACTGTTCCTTTAAATTTAACTCCTAAGGAAGAAAAGAAGGTGGAGAAAATTTTTGATCGCATTAATAAACAAGCAGCAAAAAATAATTCGCAATGGGAAAAGCCCTCTGCTTTAAATGAAAACAATCGCCAATCGGAGAAAGCAATGCGCACAAGCGATAATCAATTATTGTATGCAGTTATTTCATTTTTTATTCCGCCCTTAGGTGTGGCACTTTATGAAGATGGGATTACCACTAACTTTTGGATTGATCTAATTCTAACGTTACTCTTTTGGCTTCCCGGATTCATCTATGCACTTATAGTGATACTTGGATAACATTAAAATTCTC
Source organism: Chitinophagales bacterium (assembly GCA_046593455.1). Classification (GTDB taxonomy): domain Bacteria; phylum Bacteroidota; class Bacteroidia; order Chitinophagales; family UBA10324; genus JAJAYG01. The sequence continues at coordinate 574 of JBKJNS010000183.1, forward strand.
AATTAACCGAGGGGGATAAATCGTTTGATTGTTTAGAAAAGATACCTGCTGGCGCGGGTATTTTTTTTGTAATGTTACCAGCGAGAATGGAATTATTTTGAACATTTAAATTATTGCTCCCATGAATTCATTAATCATTTGTCAAAACTGCGGTACTAAAAACAGCAGTGAAACTATATTGTGTGTCTCCTGCAATCAATCGCTTGGAATAATTTGCAATGAATGCAATGCAATAAATTCTGCATTACTTAACTATTGTGAGAAATGTGGTACGGCTGTTCCAAAAACTAACACTCCTGCGGAAATCGAATTCGTGCCGCAGCGGCTTCATCTCAACATTATGTTTTGTGATCTGGTGGGTTCCACTTCACTATCCGAAACACTTGATCCCGAAATTTTTCACGACATCGTTGTTGCCTATCAGGAAGTTTGTGCAAAGGCGATAGAGGAACAAGGTGGATACATCGCGCAATATCTGGGTGATGGTATTTTGGTATACTTTGGTTATCCAAAAACATTTGAAGATAATTCACAGCGGGCAGTGCAGGCAGCCCTTAACATTATTGAGAATTTAAAAACTTTTAATGAAGATCTGATTAAAGAAGGCAAGCCGGTTATCGAGTTACGTATTGGAATACATACAGGATTAGTGGTGATGGGTGAGGTAGGAAGCGGTGATAAGCATGAACGGCTTGCATTGGGTGATACTCCAAATATTGCATCACGCATTCAATCACTTGCTGAGCCCAATCAAATTCTGATAAGAGCTGAAACTTATAAGATTGTACAAAAAATAACTACTTGCATTGAGAAAGGATCGCATACGCTTAAAGGAATTACTGATCCTGTTGCAGTTTATCAGCCAATATCAGTTGAGATTCCCAAAAGCTCTACCACTGAGCAAACGCACAATCAATATCCGCTCATTGGCCAGAAAGAAGTAATAATGCAGTTGAATGAATTATGGGAAAAAGTTTTAACCGGCGAGTTACAATCAGTTTTTATAAGAGGTGATATTGGAGTGGGTAAAACACATGTTATAAATTATTTTACTTCAACAATTGCAGATGCCGAAGCAAAAAAGATTTTTTTTAAATGTACTTCCTACTCGCAAAGTAGTTTGCTTTTCCCTTTTGTAAGTATTCTCAATATGCTTGTTGACATCGAGAATGATGAAACCGATGAAACTAAACTTTCAAGAATTGAAAAATTTTTAGAGCAGCTTCATTTTAACCTTGATGAGAACGTGCCTGTTATATGTGCTTTGCTTTCAGTTCCATTGACTTCAAAATATAAAGCGCCGTCTTTTTCCAATAGAATTATAAGAGAAAAAACGTTGCTGTTTTTTAATAATTTTTTTATTGAACTAAGTAAAGCTGCACCTGCATTAATTGTTATTGAAGATGTTCAATATGCCGATAAACTTTCACTTGAATTAATTAATCAGATGTGCAGCACTTCTTCAGCTAACAAAATATTTTTCCTGCTTAGTTGCCGAAAAGAATTTGAAATTCCTGCTGATAAAAATTACAAGATCATTGATGTGCTTCCATTGGATAAAAAGGATTCGGAAAAACTTGCATTGCAAATTGCCGGAAAAAAATTACCCGATGAATTGCTGCAAATGATTATTGAAAGAACACAAGGTGTTCCTCTTTTTATTGAAGAGTTACTAAATGTAATACTCGACTCCGATGTTTTGGAAATCAAAGGCGATGAATATTTGCTTAAAGGAGCATTACCCGAAATGGTTATTCCCTCAACCCTGCAAGATCTGTTGTTTGCCAAACTCGATAAGTTGGGAAAGGAAAATGAAATTGCTCAACTCGTTTCTGTTTATGGTCGTGAGATTACACCCGAAATGTTGCAAGAAATTTCAGGGTTAGATTTTGAAACCGTTTCGGAGGAATTAAAAACATTGGTGGATGAATCGGTATTCATTGTAAAGGGAAGGCACCCGCATTTACTTTACGGTTTCAAGCAGATATTAATGCAGGAAAAATCGTATCAGCTTCTTCTCATCAGCAAAAGGCAAGAAGAACATTTAAAGATTGCCGAAGTATTGGAAAAGAAGTATCAGGGTTTTGTGAGATCTAATCCTGCATTTGTTGCACACCATTTTACAATGGGTGAAAAGATTGATTCGGCGATAGCTTATTTGCATAAAGCAGGTCAACTTTCGCTCTCAAGATCATATTATGAAGAAGCAATTGATTTTTTTAACCGTGCAATAGAATTGCTTCCGCGAATTGAAGATGAAAGTGAGCGAAAAAAATTAGAGACTCTTTTAAATGCAGCATTGGAAGAGGTACTTCTTGCAACCAATGAATCTTCTGCTTAATTATTTAAAGAATCTTATTCCAGAATTATTTTTTCAAAATATTTCTTCGAATCGTTTCTTAATACTAATAAATAAATTCCGCGCGGCAACACATCAACATCAATCGAGCTTAATCCACTCTGCATCATAATGCTTTGAACAGTGGCGCCAATCGAATTTATTAATTCAACTTTCCATTGTGATTGAGAAGAGGAGATACTTAAATTAAGCAAATCATGCGCAGGGTTAGGATATACATTTATAAAAAAATCATCAACTGCTTCATTCATTCCCGCACAAACATTTACAGTTATGTTTTTTGAATCTGCATTGCTGCAACCGCTAATGTTTGTGTAGTTGTATGTAATAGAAAAATTTCCCGGGCCTGTAATTGCCGGATAAAATGTTCCGTTAACAACACCCGCTCCGCTATAATTTCCTCCCGCAGGCGTTCCTCCATCGAGTATGAATGATGGTCCATTATTACAAAATTCATTTTCGCTGGGACTAAACAAAACTGCCGGCAAACTTAAAACCTGCAATGTGGTAGTTGCAGTAGCTGTGCATGCGTTGCTGTCGCTATAATTGTAAGTGATGGTGTAATTGCCTGTTGCTATTGGATTGTAAATTCCATTGCTCACATTTATTCCTGAGTATGTTCCGCCAAATGGTGTTGCGCCTGTGAGTTCGAATGCAGGTGAGCCCTTGCAAACTGGTAAGTAACCTGGTATTGAAACAAGTGGTAAAGGATTAGCAGTTACAACAATTGAATTTGAAAAAACTATTGCACAGGAATTTGAAACTTTACAGCTATAACTTCCGCTTGCATTTGTTGTATAAGTACTATATACTGCACCCGGAATATTAATGTCATTTAGCAGCCATTGATAACTTACTCCATTAACAGATGCAGCAGTAAGCGTAATATTTGAATTAGAACAGAAAGTAGCGGAACCATTTGCTGTAACAGTAACTGTTGGACTTGATGAAGTGGTGGTAATAGTTTTTGTTGCAGTGTTCTTGCAGTCATAAATCGAAGTACCTGTTACAGTGTAAGTTGTTGTTGAAACAGGAAAAGCATAAACAGAATCGTTGGTAGTTGTATTGAGCGAAGTACCCGGTGACCATGAATAAGTTGAAGCGCCATAAGCAATAAGTAGTAAGGTATCACCAGTACAAATTGATGTTCCGCCTGATGTGGAAATCACAGGCTTAGAATGTGTTTCAAACGTAATGTTACTTGCAACTAAGCACGGCGGGTTGGTACTTACAATTCGCATCTTATAATTATTAGTGATTATTGGAGAAGAAGAAATTGTTCCTACAATTGTTCCGGCAGCGGTTGAAGTGAGCGAACCAATCTGTGTAGTGGAAATAAAACTCCCGCTCGAATTTGATAGCTGAAGTTTGAAAATATTTCCTGCCAAAAAACTTCCTTTAATATCATAACTCACATTAAAGGTTTCTGACGGGCAAAAAACCGAATCGCTGATTGAAGTAATAATTACTTCCGCTGGTTCCATTTTTACAATCACAGCATCGTTACCGCCACTACTGGTAATGGTATAATTACCAAAAGTGCCGGTGCCTGCAAATAACCCAGAGACCACTACATTGTTTCCAACATCGGGCAACACTGTAAAACAGCGGTCATCTTTAGTGCCACCAGCACGCAACAGTGCTTCAATACTTCCTAATGAATCATATCGCGCAACAAAAATATCATGCTCGCCGGCAGAGTTAATATAAAGGCCATCGAAGGTTGCACCGTCAGTAAAAGAGCCGCCCAATAATATTCTTCCATTCTCATCCATTTGAATATCGGCACCGCGATCACCACCCCATGCAACTGCCTGATGTGCCCATCTGTTATTTCCCGATGGAGAGTAGGAGGCAACAAATAAATCTTTATCGGTGCTGGTAAGTGTAATGCCACCGAATGAAACGGTACCATTAAAATTTCCTGATACATAGCAGTTACCATTTTTATCTGCACACACTCCAAGACCATGGTCGTTCTCAGTATCACCTGCAACATTCACCCACAAGAGATTTCCCGATGAATCATATTTTGAAATGAAGATGTCATCTTCACCTGCGCTCACATAAGCAACATTATTGAAATAAGACGTTGATCTGAAAATGCCGGTGATAAAAATATTTTCATTTACATCCAGAGCAATTGAATATGCCTGATCGTTTTCATCACCACCTGCAGTGCGCACCCACATCACATTTCCTGCTGTATCACACTTCGCAAAAAATACATCGGTTGAATCATTGTAAGCTGTTGTGCTGATGTTGCCGAGTTGCGCAGTTGAAGAAAGATAGCCGGTAAAAAATAAATTATCGTTCTTATCGCATTCGATTTCAATTCCTTTATCGGCAAATGCGCCACCAAATTGTTTCACCCAAATTAAATCGCCATTGGGTTTAAACTTAGAGAGAATAATATCGAAATCACCCAACGAGGTTAGGAGCGTACTGCCAAACAACACAGTGCTGTCCATCCAGCCGATCACGTAAATATTTCCTTCTTTATCCAAACAAATTCCTTTGCCATAAGTATGATCATTCGCATAAGCAACAACCCATTGCTGCGCTCCGTTTGAATCATATTTCGCAACAAACAAACCGCCGCTTAGCGTTGTTGAATTAAAAGTTGCGCTGTTTTCAATTTGCCCTGTAACAAAATAATTTCTGTTTGCATCTTTTGCCGATTCCGAAACAAGATCATCTCCCGCTCCGCCGCCATACTGCACCCAGTCAACTGTTTGTGCATGAGCACTTGTAAATCTCACAAACAGCAACAATAATAAAAATGATTTCGGGGAAATTAAAAATCTTGAAGTGTTTTTTTTACCTGCTGACTTTCTTTGTTTCATAGAAAATATTTTAGAATTCATGATTGTTATTTTTAAATCAACTGATTAATGTTGCTTAATAATTTTATAGTTAGTGAAATTTATATGATCACCAATCGTGAGAAAATAAACGCCGTCGGCAAAGGCGCTTAAATCAATTTTATTTTTTGGGAATGAAAAATTGTTGGCAGAGGAAGCAATAATTTTTCCTGCCACATCGGTCACCAGCCAATCAAATTTATTTTCGCCGCTGCTTAAAACAGTAAATGCACCACTGCCCGGGTTTGGAAATACAATGTAGCTACTCACCTGATTTTGATTCGCGAAAATTCCTGAAATAATAATTGTTTGTTGTGAGGTACAGCCATCTTCATTCACAATAATCACAGTATAAACTCCGGCTTGGTTTGCAACATAAGTTTGGTTGGTGGCACCCGAAATTTCAACTGAGTTCAACAACCATTGATAAGTATATGCCGCACTGCAAGTGAGGGTGTCGCCATTGATTGAAATGGTTGGAACAGCAGGAGTTGGATAAACTGTAATAAAATCATACAGCAAAAGAGTATCGTACTTAACCCCATTAAAAGTAATGAGTGTAACATCATAAACTCCGGGAACATTATAGCATATCAAAGGATTTTTATTTATCGATGTTGCAGGACTTCCTGCTTCAAAAATCCATTGCCATGCAACAGGATTGTTGTTACTCATGTCGCTGTATTGCGCGCAGAATTTTTGACAGAGCGTAACATCATCAGCAGTAAAATTTGGTGATGGTAATTGTAATGTGATTAATGAAGTTGAAGTGCATCCATTGCTGTCTGTAATTTCAACTGTGTATTCGCCCGATGAATTAGCAACATAAAATGAATTGGTAGCTGCGTAAATTTCATTCCCTAAGTAATACCATTGATAAGCATTTGCTGCAGTTGTGCAAAAAATAGTATCACCGCTTTGAGTAACTGCTGGCGGTGCAGGCGGAATATTTATAGTTACAAATCCTGAAAGAATTGTGGTTGCCTGTCCGAAAGAATTTGTAACCGTAAGTTTTACGGGATAAGTACCGGGTAAATTGTAACAAATGTTTCCGGGATTTTGCAACGTGGATGAATATGGATTTCCCCCCTCAAAAATCCATAACCACGCAGTTGGATTATTTGCAGATTGATCGGAGAATGTAACACATGATGACTGGCAGATTAAAGAATCACTCACACTAAAATTTGGAAATGGGGCATCAACATTAAAATTGTATACCGGTGAAATTGCAGTGCAGCCATATGCATTTGTGATCATTACAGCATACAAACCTGATTGTGTTGCAGTGTAATTTTGATTGGTTGCACCTGCAATTGAGATATAATTTAAGAACCACTGATATTCTGAAGCAACAGTATTACAAGTGAGGACATTGCTGAATTGAGTAATTACAGGGGAGGTTAATTGAGGAAGCACATCAACATAGTTGGTGAATGTGATGGTATCGAAACCCACCATGTTGCCTGCAATTAATGTTACATTATAAATTCCCGAAGTGTAATAGCAAACTACAGGGTTTGCGAGAGTTGAAGTTAAAGGTGTGCCGCCTTCAAAAGTCCACAACCATGTTTGCGCATTTAAAGCTAAGCTGGTAAAAGAGATGCACTCGCCTTCACAAATTAAGGTATCGGGTACCGAAAAATTTGCGATTGGCGGGCTGGGTGAACAATATTTCGCAATAAAATAATCACCGCTTCCCTGGTTGTTTTGTGTTTTGTCTCCGGCAATACCGGCTATTGTATTATTTCCAATTACAATACATCCATCAGACGCTACTGTTGAAAATCCTGTCTCCTCATGACCATTTGTAAGAAGTGTGCGATCGAGTACAAAGTTTCCATTCGAATCACACATCACCATCCATGTTTGTTCAATACCGAGATTGTCTTGTGTTTTATTTCCACTCACATCTGAGTAAGATGTACCTGTTGAAACATAATTTCCATTGGGTGATCGAAAGATATTTCCATAAGTGTCGTCACTGGATTGTCCACCGAAATCTGCATCCCATACTTTGTTTCCCGCACCATCAACATGCACAATCCAAAAGTCGTAAGAACCCTTCGTCGACTGCGTCTTATCTCCATTGATTCCACCGGTTGAATTGCCACCTAATACAATTCCATCAACGCCATCGGAGCAAGCAGAATAACAATCATCATCTTGGTTAGTGCCGAATCTTTTATCCCAAATCTTTGTGCCTGAACTATCAATTTTTAAAATCCAATAATCGTTTCCTCCCCAACTCGACTGTGTTTTATCTCCGCTGATGCCTGATGTTGTATACCCGCCAATTAAAAACCCATAGTCTGGAGTTTGAAAAGCAGAATAACAATAATCATTAGATGTTCCGCCAAATCTTTTATCCCAAATTTTATTTCCTGCATTGTCAATTTTAACGACCCAATAATCACTGTTACCCCATGATGACTGAGATTTATCTCCTCCGATTCCGCTACTTGTATATCCTGCGAGAATGTAACCGCTATTGGTTTGGCTTACTGAATACAAAAAGTCATCGGCTGTTCCACCAAAGCGACGATCCCATTGATAGTTACCTGCTGAATCGGTTTTCACTATCCAATAATCATAGCCACCTTGACTTGGTTCTGTCTTGGTTCCGCTTACTCCCGAATTAGAATATCCGCCAAGTAAGAATCCGCCATCAGCAGTTACGATGGCAGCTTTTAATGTTTCTCCTCCGGTGCCACCGAAATCTTTATCCCAAATTTTGGTTCCTGCATCATCAACTTTTACAATCCAATAATCGCTGCTGCCATAGTTGGCTGATGTTTTATCACCGCTGATTGCTCCATAACTATATCCGCAAACAAGTAATTGATTATTGTTAAGTGTTAAAATAGATGTGATATAATCACCATTCAAAGAGCCAAATCTTTTATCCCATGCTTTGCTGAGTTGAGCATTTGTATTGCAGAAAAAAATAAGAGTAAAAAAAACAGAGATAGAGATTTTCATAATCGTGAGTAAGGTTGAAATGAATATTTGAAAGGAACAAAAGTGGTGTTTGAGATTCCCGGGCACATCCCTGAATTCAGGTATTTTACGCATCCCTGAATTCAGGGATGCCACCTGTTAAATTTAGAGCGAGTAGACACAAAAGCATAAGTTGTAAGCAAGCGACGCCACTATTCGATGTACAGCGTTTAATTTTTGCCTGAACTAAAAGTGATTAAGTGACTATGCAGATGCAAAAAAATGTTGATCAATTGACCGCCATTCAAAATTATTTTCAGAAAAGAATAAACACAACCTGTGTTTCAAAAGGAGAGTTAGTGGAGGTTAAAAACTTTTCGAACAGCAATAGAAATTAAGGATTT